>JBIPOY010000110.1:0-9195 GCA_044378705.1 Saprospiraceae bacterium | reverse complement strand
GGTTGGCACAAGTTTGGGCTGTTCGTCCGAGCCTGTTTCGGCCCAAGTTTTGGTACATCCATTGCCCATTGTATCGGTTGAAGACGCTGCGATTTGCGCCGGCCAGTCTGCGATATTAACGGCGAGTGGCGCTGCGACTTTTGCATGGAGCAACGGCGAGGCGGGCAATTCCATCACCGTCAGCCCGACGGAGACGGGGACTTATTCGGTGGTTGGCACAACGCTCAATTGCAGCGTGTCTGCGGAAGTTTTTGTCCAGGTCACCCCCCTTCCATCGGTCAATTTGGGCGCGGATATTCAGTTGTTAGCGGGACAAATTGCATTCCTCAATGCCTTTCAGAATGGTCTGACCTATCAATGGTCAACTGGCGCGGTGACTCCCACGATTGAGGTCAATTCTATGGGTATTTATGCTGTTACGGTCACCAATTCGGAGGGTTGCATGGCATCGGATTCAATTTTGGTGACAACAATCGTGTTTACAAGCGCCCCAATCGACCAATACTCACTTTCAATCATACCCAATCCGACGCACGATTTGATCCATATAATATGTGTCGGAAGTGCGACCGCATCGGCGCAGGTGATGGACAATCTTGGCCGCATCGTCGTCTGTGATAATTCTATTTTAGAAGACGGCGCGACTCGGATTTTGAATATTGAGCGAGTATCACCGGGCGCATATTTTATAAAAATTATTGGTGAGGGATTTTCCAAAACCGTATCGATCATAAAGCAATAAAAAAGGTGTTTTTGCGCGATTTTCTCTAAAATTCGCCGGTTTTTCCAATTATCCAAAGGCCACCAATTCTCGCAGTTCGGCGGTACTCAATTCGCCGATCCATTTTTCTCCTGAAGCCACAGCGAGGTTGGCGAGTTCTTTTTTTGTTTGCAGCATGACGTCAATTTTTTCTTCAAAAGTACCTTGAGAGATGAAGCGGTGCACTTGTACATTTCGTTGTTGTCCGATTCGAAAAGCGCGGTCGGTGGCTTGTGCTTCCACGGCGGGGTTCCACCATAGGTCATAGTGTATTACGTTGGAGGCTTCGGTGAGGTTGAGGCCTGTTCCACCGGCTTTGAGGGAGAGTAGCAGTATTTTTGTATTGCGATTGTGTTGGAAGTCGTGGACCATGTTGTCGCGTTCTTTGCGTGACACACCACCATGGAGGAAAGCGGGTTTTTCGCCCAGTTCTTTTTCAAGAATGGGTATTAGCAAGTCTCCCATTGCTTGGTATTGGGTAAAGACAAGTGTTTTTTCGCCTCTTTCGAGTATTTGTGTCAGTATTTCGAGGAGCAGTTGGGTTTTTCCGGATAATTCCGGATCGGCATCTTTTCGTTTGAGGAATTGCGCTGGATGGTTACATACTTGTTTCAGGGATGTGATCATTTTCAGCACCAGTCCTTGGCGTTGGATACCATCTTCATGGGCTTCTCCGATGGCGTTTAGGGAATCGGCGACTATATTTTGGTATAACCCTGCTTGTTCGAGTGTGAGGGTACAGAACTGGTTGGTTTCAATTTTATCGGGCAGGTCGCTGATGATGCTTTTATCTGTTTTTAGGCGGCGCAGCAGGAAGGGTGCTGTGATGCGTTGAAAACGGTGTAGCACGGCTTGGTTTCGATCCACTTCGATGGGTCTGGCGAAGGTATCGGTAAATTCTTTTACAGAGCCGAGGTAACCTCGGTTTGCAAACTCGAGCACGGAATAGTATTCGCTGAGACGGTTTTCGACGGGCGTACCGCTCATCGCTATGTTAACGCTTGATTTCAGTTTTTTTACGGCTTTTGTCTGAGCGGTTTCGATATTTTTGATGTTTTGGGCTTCATCAATGACCGTTATCAGCCATTCAATTTTTTGAAAATCAGAGGATGCAGAACGGACCACGCCATAGGTGGTAAGGAGTACATCTGCCTGTTCCAAAGGTTTTAGGCTTCGACCTAGGCCGTGGTAGATGTGTGTTTTGAGGGATGGGGTGAATCGTTCGGCTTCTTTTTGCCAGTTGGTCAGCAGGGTAGTTGGCGCCACCACCAAGGCTTTCTTATTGGAGGACAGAGCTCCATCTTCTTTCAGCCGGAGGAGCGTGGCCAGCACCTGAATGGTTTTGCCCAATCCCATGTCATCGGCCAGCAGACTTCCAATGCCCAGTTTTGTATTTTTGTAAAGCCACTCGTAGCCGCGGAGTTGGTAGGGTCTAAGGGTGGCGTTGAGGCCTTTGGGGAGGGTTACGGCATTGGGTTGCATGAGGGTGTGCATCAGTTTTCGGGCGGATTCGTTGAGTTTTACCGGAGCACCCTGGTATTCGCCGGAGAGGGCAATTTGCAGAAGTTTAGGCCCTGATGGGGCAGCTAATTTTTGCATATTATCCAGTAGTGCCGACATTTCTTTTTCGTCAATGAATGCGTATCCATCTGTCAGGCGGACAATGCCCCGCATCTTCTTCACCATTTTACTGAATTCATCAGGTGTGTACAGTTGGTCGCCGAGTGCGATTTCCCATTGAAAATCGAGGAGATTGGACAAAGACAGCAAACTGTTTCCCTGCACGATGTTGGTTTCATGGGCGTTTAGGAACATGGAAGTTGCCGGGCGAAATATTTTTTGCAATGCTTTGGGCAACAATACCCGGATACCAAAAAGCCGGATGATGGGAAGCGCCTTGTAAAATACTTCGACAAATGTTTGTTCGTTGTAAAGCAGTCTTTGTTTCCCTTGGGATGCAATCAGATTATTCAGTGGAGGAAAGAAAGAAGCCACCATACTGAGGTCGCGCAGGGTATCCAGCCTTAGGCGCGCGTGTTTTTTGTTTGAAAACAATTCAGCCAGCGGAATAGGCGTTTCAAAAGCGGAAGATTTATCCTCTATACCAACGGTTAATTCAAATTCTTCCCCATCATCATGTACTTCGAAAACGGGTACAAACTTTTTTTCAGTAATAAAAAAGCGACTGAGCCAGAGCTGGACGCTCTTGGGGTAGGCTTGGTTTTCGAAGCGGTAGAATACTGACGGCTGGCCTGAAAAAAACCATTTTGGAATCTCCATGGTTTCTGTTTTGGCGGCGTCGCACACAAAGTGATTGATAAACAGTGAGACCAAGGCTGTGGCGTAATCGGAAGGAACGGGCTCACACGTCTGTTTTACATCCACATACAGGAGGATACCTGTGGGGAAAAGCAATTCTGTCTGCCTGAAAACAGCCCGCACTTCTTCGTTGTGCAGGGCTGGAATAAATCGGATAAAAAAGGCGTCTTGGGACGTCTTGGAGTACGTATTTGCAGAGATTATTTGTGGTACAAACGCGCCTTTTTGCACCAAATGGGCAGAGAGGTTGTATGCCAATTGCAGTGAACGCAACGCTGGTGGCGCTTGTTCTAACTGAACGGCCGATAGTGATTGGAGGAATCCACAAAGATCGTCTAGGGATTCAAAGTCGTGTACGCTTTCGTCTGCGGTATTCAGGAAAGATGCCCCCATAAAAGTATTGTCAGTAGCATCTAGTACCAGCATGACATGTTCGGTTGAGCGCAGAAGGTCAGGTGGAGACGGTAAAAATACTTTGGGGGAGGGGGTGGAGGCAGCTTTTTTATAGACGCCGGCCAATATTTTTTTAAAATCTCCTTCTGGGTAAAACACAGGTTTTTCAGAAAGCAGGAGCAGCAAATTGTCACTACAAGCTGGAATTAGAGAAAAGTCAAGGGCAAGTAACGCCTGATCAGCGAACAGAAAACTAGGTTTTAGGGCCGAAAGGGGCTGTTGTAGATCGCCTAATTTTACTATTTGAGAACTGTCAACATCGGATTCTTGGGTGTACCCGTTTTTTTCAAGTGCCTGAACAAGGTTGAAATCATGAAGGTCAAACACGACGAAAGGATTCTTATCAATTTCGTTGGCCACCAGAAAAACAACGGCAGCCATGTGTTTGCACGGAATGGCCCAGTCGTAACAGGAGCAAGATCCATTCATTTCGTGCCAACTTTTCGGAAAAATATGAATATTTTGTTGTTCGCAGGCATCGTTCAGTTCCGGTGGAATTTCACGATTAAGCAATTTGGCCAAGAAGAGTGGATTGTCAGTGATTGACCTGATCAGGTTGGATTGGGCCACTTTTGTGAAAGCGGGTACCTGTATGGTGACCTTGTAAGGCTTGTTCATAGAACCTTCCACCTTTGCGGTGATGGTATTGCCTTTTATGGCCAAGTCGTACACCAGCCCATTGTTTGCGTAGGTTTTACCCCTTGGCAGTCGGTTGTTGAAATCAATGTTTTCAAAAACCTGAAGCCACTGTTTCCCCCACCAAGTGACGCCATAGTTTTTTCGGGTTGCCCCGGGTGCTGCTTTTGGTTTTTTTCTTTTTTCGTAATACCAGTGCATATTTTCGCCCTATTGCAGTGTACAAGGAAATGAAGCAGACCTCAATTTCGAGAAAAGAACCCGTGCTATTGAGGAGCAATCATTTTTTAGCCACCACGTGCTGTCCAACACAGTAATGGAATGCACGCAATTTAAAGTGCGAATGTACATTTTTTGGGTGAATTCAATAAGCAGGCACGAATTTTAAGGAATACGTTTGCCTCTTTCAAGAACCATTCGTTCTACAAAAAGTATAGGTTTAAGTTAAAAAAATTCGATTGGAGCGGGTACAGCTTTCGTAGGCGCTCTGGTTTTGTTGTTTGAAAGCACTGGGCCTAGCGTAGCGATGTTCTAGGCTTAGCGCCAGATTGTTCAGCCATTCGAATGGATTTCCGAGGTTGGTGTTTTCTGAGCGATTGGGTGGGAAGGTATTATCGTTGACGGTATTCGTATGTACACGACTCTTTAGTAGTTGGCGTTCCACGACACCCAGCAGGTAGGAAATATCAAATGGTTTGGTAATAAAGTCATCTGCTCCCATTTCGAGTCCTTTGGCGATTTCATTTTTCTCAGCCAAAGCGGTAAGAAAAACAAAAGGGATATTGGCGGTTTGTTGGTTATTTCGAATACTGTTCAACACGCTGAAACCGTCCATAATAGGCATTCTCACATCGCAAACAATGAGATCCGGCAATTCTTGAAGTGCTTTTTTAATCCCAAGTACACCATTTTCTGCTGTCGTGACCGAGTAGTTTTTCAGCAGTAGTATTTCGGAGAGGTTATCTCTGTGGTCGTTTGTGTCGTCAATAATCAGGATATGAGGCATACAAAAAGTATTTTACAGCGTGTGAATAAATACAGGTTGTCTATTTTCAGGGCCATTCGACCAAACTCATTTTTTTCAGATTGAATAGATGGAAAGAATAAAGTCTGTCGGCGTACTCAACGTATTGAAGCCAACCAATGGGGGGCTACTTTCAGAAAGTAGTCCCCCCCTGTACAACGAGACGTGTTAAAAAGAGTCTATTATGAAACCGGATTACACGTTGGTACGTAGAAAGAACACTTTGTATTGTTTTGTGAAGAAAACATTTCAGAAGGGTTTATTTCAGAATATTTTGTCAAAAAATATCTTCCGAAGAAGCGTAAACAACATTGGCTAATGAGGGGTATATGTTCAAAGTATTGAAACGTGTTTTGTCGGATTAAAGCGAATGCGTTGAAACGTGTTTTGTTGGATTAAAGCGAATGCGTTGAAACGTGTTTTGTCGGATTAAAGCGAATGCATTGAAACGTGTTTTGTCGGATTAAAGCGAATGCGTTGAAACGTGTTTTGTCGGATTAAAGCGAATGCGTTGAAACGTGTTTTGTCGGATTAAAGCGAATGCGTTGAAACGTGTTTTGTTGGATTAAAGCGAATGCGTTGAAACGTGTTTGATTGGATTAAAGCGAATGCGTTGAAGCGTGTTTGATTGGATTAAAGCGAATGCGTTGAAGCGTGTTTTGTTTGATTAAAGTAGGATTAAAAATGAAGCGTGTTTTGTTGATTAAAAATGAACCTTAAAATGAAGCGTATTAAATTATTTGGGGTAACAAGTCAAATGAAGTGCAAGAAATGGGTTGAAGCAACAAGGATTAATACAGAGAACTATTTGTGATGAAGCAGCATTGATATTATTGAAGCAGCAGGATTAACGTGTTTATTATTGTATTGAAAAATACGTGCCAAAAAATATAAACATTGATTACCAATGTTTAATACATTATATTAAAATCACTATGTTTCTTTTTGGGAAATATTTTCCCGTTTTGGGAAAGCGGTAGCGCCAATGACGCGGTGTTGAGAAAAAAGTAGGAGGAAAATGCAGGAATGCCGGTACATCACTGTTTTGTTGCGGCTCTTTTGCGAGATAGCAACTCTTTAGCGCGTGTTCGGGAATTAGATTTTGGCCTGCAACCGGCCAATTTTATTTCATCCAGCGTTATAATTTTCGCCGGACTGCGCCCGGATACGACGGCAAATTTTGCCTTGCCTGAAATAAATTTTGCTCGCTTTCGGCTCAAAACCAATTCCCAAACAAGCTCTTTGGGGGGCACATCGGAGGCGGAAACGACTCTTTTTTAGGCAGACGAAACCGATTTAGGGGGTGTCTAAGCAGCCCTACGTTCAATAATCCGGCTATTTTTACGCAAAAAATCAAGTGCTTGGAACATACACTTCAAAACCCTCATTGTACAATGGTGTAATTATATAACCCCAGGTGGGAGCGGAAAGCTACTGGATTAGGGAGTCTATTCGTTGTTTTTAAGGTTGGCTAGGAGCGGAAATATTTTTTCGACATCGTCGATTAAAGAATACGCCAAATGGGCAGATTTTGATTCATCTACGGGTATTTTTTTGACAATTATTTCTAGGGTTACGGTCATTTCCTGTAAACGGGTCATACCCAGCATGGCGAAATTGGGTTTCAATTTGTGTGCTATTTTGTAAACTTGGTCCCAATTTTTTTGATGAACGAGTAATTTCAGGCTTTTGAGTGTTGCGGGTGTTTCGGAGAGGAAGGCATCAATAATACTTTCTACAAAGGGAAGATCTCCATTGCTGAGCTCCATGAGATAGCTCAAATCTGGTTGGGAGGAGGGAACCGCTGACCGGGTATCGGGTTCTGAAGGTTCTTCTGGGCGCAGTTCTCGAATGGAGCGGAGGATGTGTTCTTGCAGCATTTTCGGTGCAATTGGTTTGGTGAGAAAACCATTCATACCGGCTTCAAAAGCCCTTCTTTTTTCATCGGACATGGCTGCCGCAGTGAGTGCAATAATGGATACTTTTTGGTTGGGATTTTGTGGGTCGTTTCGTATGGCCAGGGTCGTTTCACAACCGTCCATTTCCGGCATGTGGATGTCCATTAATATGACATCGAAGCGTCTCAGGGCTGTTTTTTCGAGGGCTTCCAGGCCATTGTTGGCTACTTCGAAGGTGCATTCCCATGTTTCAATGGTTTTACAGATTAGTTTTTGGTTCATCAAATTGTCTTCAACAATCAGAAAATGGAGTCCTTTTTTGATTTTTTGGCTTTCATGTTGATCTATATCGGACAATATTTTGTGATCTAGGACAGGGATTCCGGAATCGCCCATGGGCAGGGTAAAGATAAAATCGGATCCAACGCCCAGTTCGCTTTCCACCCGAATAGCGCCGCCTTGCATTTCAACGAGTTGTTTGACGATGGTGAGTCCGAGTCCGGTACCGCCGAATTTACGGTTGATCTGCACGTCGGCTTGTTTAAAATATTCAAAAATAGTTTCAAGTTTGTCTGCGGGGATACCGATTCCGGAGTCGTGGACACGGAACTCCAGGAGGTATTGACCATCGAAAGAATTCAGCAATTGTATTTGGACGCTGATGACCCCTTTTTCGGTAAACTTGGTTGCATTTCCAAGTAAATTGGTCAATATTTGATTCAAACGGGTAGGGTCTCCTACGACGATATTGTCAATAGTGGGATCTACGTGACACCATATATCAATATTTTTTTTGCCAATTCTGTAGTGGATGGTGTTTACCAGAGATTTAACGAGGTATTCGAGGTCGAAGGGTTTTTGTTCGAACTCAATTTCGCCGGCATCAATTTTAGAGAGGTCGAGGATATTGTCAATGATACCGAGGAGGCTATCGGCAGAGAATCGGAGGCTGTTGAGGAAGTCTTTTTGAGTGGCGTTTGGGTTTGTATCTTCTAGGAGGTGTGTCATGCCGATCACGGCATTGATGGGCGTTCTGATTTCGTGGCTCATGTGGGTAAGGAACTGTCGTTCGGCCAATCGCGCTCTGTCAGCGATGAGTTTGGCTTCTGCGAGTTCATTTTCCAATTTTTTTCGGTCGGTAAGGTCAAACTGAATACCGATGGATCCAATAATATGGCCTTGTGAATTTTTCACGGGTGCGCCGCTGATGAGTCCCCAGATGAGGTCGCCGTTTTTCCGTTTCATTTGTATTTCATAGACGCTCGCTTGGTCCATTTTTCGTTCGTCGAGTCGTTCTGAAATAATTTTTTTGTAGGAGTCTGTTAGGAATTGGTTGCCTGCGTTGATGCCGATGAGCTCATCGGGTTGGTAACCGACCATTTGGCAAAAGGCGTTGTTGGCGCGCAAGATGGTGTCATTCAGATCTACTTCCAGGAGTCCGAGGGCCATATTTTCAAGTACGCCTCGGTATTTTTCTTCACTTTCTAGGATGGCTTGTTGGGTGTGCTGTCGTTCTGTAATATCTTGGTACTGCCAAAGTTGGCCTTCAAATTTAGTTCGGGAAAAAAGGGGTATAAAATTTCGTTCAATAATTCGACCATCGGCCATATTGAACACTTCATTTTCGACCATTTTTCCATTTGTGATGGCCATATTTGTGCTCAGGATAAAATCGGCGGGATTTTGGAATAGAGACTTGGATTGTTCGGCAGCGATCCTACATTCCACGCCAATCAGTTGTTTGGGCTCTAAAGGGATGGAGAATATGTCGCAAAATGCTTTGTTGGCCATCGCGATACGGCCGGTATTGTCTTCGAGGAGGATACCGGTCTGTAGGTTAGCGATCATGGTTTCCAGGAGAATTTTAGCCTGTTCTATTTCCCCTCGGGCTTTTAGCTGTTCTGTGGTATCTTTAAAAAAAAGGACAAATAAGTTGTGATTGTTGTCGGATGCGATACTGAGTTCAGCCGAAAATTCTGTTTGATTTTTTCGGATGCAGGTAATATCATACCGTTTGTTTACGGTGGCGTCTGGGTCTATTTGGGTGTGTAATGCCAGGGCTTGTTTGTAAATGGCCAGGTATTTTTTTTGAATAATGAGTTCCA
>JBIPOY010000109.1:0-9220 GCA_044378705.1 Saprospiraceae bacterium | reverse complement strand
CATCGGCCGATCCGGCGCCGGAAAAACTGTGCTGCTCAAAGCGCTGGTCGGACTCCAAGTGCCCACCAGCGGCGCTATTTGGTACGATGATGTCAATTTTACCAACCTCGACAAAGAGGGTATGCGGGCCATTCGAATGAAAATAGGCATGCTATTCCAAGGCTCCGCACTGTTCGACTCGCTCACCGTGGAAGAAAATATCCGATTCCCCCTCGATATGTTCACAAGCATGCCCCCCAAAGAAAAATTGGAGCGGGTCAACTACTGCTTGGAACGGGTCAACCTTGGGGGCAACAACCAAAAATACCCCTCCGAGCTCTCCGGCGGTATGCAAAAACGCGTGGGCATCGCACGCGCCATCGTCCTTAACCCCAAATACCTGTTCTGCGACGAGCCCAACTCCGGCCTCGACCCCAAAACATCCATCCTCATCGATGAGCTGATCAGCAGTATCACGCACGAAAACAACATCACTACCGTCATCAATACCCACGATATGAATTCTGTGATGGAAATCGGCGAAAATATCTGCTTCCTCCACGATGGTATGCTCGAATGGAGTGGCACCAAAGAAGACGTACTCGCCAGTGACAACGATAACCTCCAATCCTTCATCTTTGCTTCTCCTTTCCTGCAACGACTGCGCAAAGCGGCACTCGGGAAATGATGCTTTTTGTTTGGCCGGTGCTGTTGTAGCTGTACCAAGGTAGCCCCATTGAGGTGGTCGTGTCGCTTTTTATCCTTGAACAAGTTGCGCATTATATGTCTTTGATAAAAAAACTCGCAGGTGAAACGGCCTTGTACGGCCTCAGCAGCATTGTCGGGCGTTTCCTGAATGTGCTGTTGATCCCACTTTACACCCGAGCCTTAGGGCCCGGAGAATATGGCGTCGTTACGGACTTGTATGCCACTTCCGCATTCCTGATTATTATTTTTTCCTACCGAATGGAGTCGGCTTTTTTTCGATTCGGCACGCCGGAAAATGACCGCCAACGGGTGTTTTCCACAGGACTTATTTCTTTGCTGATAAGCACGGCTGTTATCACCGGACTTATTTTTCTATTTGCCCAGCCGCTGGCTACTGCCGCCAAATACGGTCAACACCCGGAGTACATCCAATGGTTTGCCCTGATGCTGGCCTTTGATTGTTTGTCGGAACTGCCTTTTGCCCGCCTACGGCTGGAACAACGGCCTTTCCGGTTTGTATCCATCAAGTTGCTGAACATTGGAACCAACATTTTTTTCAACGTATTCTGGCTGCTTTTTTGTCCCTGGGCTGCCCGGCATGGCATGGACTGGGTCCAGTGGGTTTGGTCGCCCGGACTGGGAGTGGGGTATATTTTTCTGTCCAACGTGTTGGCAAGTTTGGTCACCTTGTTGATGCTACTACCCGAATTTAAGACCATAAAGCTGCCCTTCGACCGAGCCTTATGGTCAAAAATGATGGTGTATGCTGCACCACTGATCATCGTTGGTTTTGCCGGTATGGTGAATGAGATGCTCAGTCGCACGATGATGAAGTACCTGCTCACGGGTACGCCCGAGGAAAACATGGCCCAACTGGGTATTTTCGGGGCCAATTATAAGTTGGCGATGTTGATTACATTGTTTACACAGGCTTACCGATATGCCGCAGAACCATTTTTCTTTCGCCACGCCAACGACGACAACGCGAAGCAGACGCAATCGGAGGTGACCAAGTGGTTTACCATTGCCGCTGCGGTTGGCATGTTGGCCATCCTCCTGTTCTTGGATATTGTCAAGTATTTCCTAGGAAAAGGCTTCCACAGCGGCATTGGGGTTGTGCCCATTTTATTGGTTGCCAACCTCTTGCTGGGGGTGTACTACAATTTTTCCGTTTGGTTCCGCCTCAAAGATCGCACGGGACTTGGCGCTTGGATTTCGCTGGCCGGAGCCGCCATCACCATCGTATTGAACATCCTCTGGATCCCGCTTTATGGCTATACCGGCGCCGCCTGGGTAACGCTGATTTGTTACCTGTTCATGTCGTGGGCTACTTGGGTCACCGGACAAAAACACTACCCTGTGCCCTACCAATTGGGTCGGATGATGCTCTACACAGTATCTGCTCTGGGCCTCTGGGCAGCAGCAGAGTGGCTTTGCCCCTTTCTGCCGGCATCTATTCAGTGGAGTGTACGGCTGCTGCTGTTTGCCGGATATCTCGTCATGGTGTGGTGGCTAGAGCTGAGAAAACGTCACTAAAGCACCAACGCGGATACAAAAAACCGAGCCTTCCGGGCCATACCTTTTGCCACCCAAATGAGTTATCAAATATAGAAGGAACAATGGCTATACCCAACCCACAAAAAACAAAAACAATAATACCTCCGGCTTCCAGCCGGAGATTCCCTATCCCCAACCAGTTACATTTTTAAAGGTCCGCCTCCGCCAAGATGGCGGAGGCACATTGTACTATAAACATGAAAAACAGCCTACTATTCCTATTTCTCCTACCCTTTTCGCTTCCTGCGCAAAAAGCCAACACTCCAGACGCTTGGCATCTCGTCGCCGACAACATTGACCCCGCCCATTACTTCGGCATCACCGTCGCCAATGGCATGATTGGGCTGGTGTCATCGCCCGAACCCATGAAAGTAAAAGACGTGGTGCTCAACGGCGCTTATGACAACTACCTTCGTGGTCGGGTTTCCAACATCCTCAAAGGGTTTAATTTCATGAACATGAACCTCGATGTGGATGGCCGCCGCATCGGCCGTACCGATATCTCAGGATACAAACAGGTGCTGGACATGCGACACGCCCAACTCACCACCTCCTACGACGTGGGCGATAAATTGTCGGTCAGCCAAACACTGATGGCGCTCCGACACCTCCCCTACTCCGCCCTCTCCATTGTGGAAATCACCGCCAAAAAAGACGTGGTCATTACGCCCATGGCCGTCATTGAGGCTCCCGAAATGTTGCAAGATGTGCGGAATTATTACGCCGAAATTGACCGCCCCCACGTGCTGATCCCCCTCCTGACCTCGGTGGGAAAAAGCCCCACAGGAAAATATACCGTCGCCGCTTCCAGCAGCTTTATTTTTGAAGAACCCCATGGCGCCGAACCTGATCTCATCCACGAAGATTGGGACTACAACATGCACCTGCTCAAATTTTATAAAAAATTAAAAGCAGGTGAAACCTATAAATTTGCCATCGTGGGCACCCTCATCAGCACGGCCCACACCATTGATGCCCACAACGAAGCCGAACGTCTGACCATTTTCGCCGCCCTGGAACGCACGGAACGACTGCTCAAACGACACAACGCCGAATGGGACAAGCTTTGGTCGTCTGACATCACCATCGAAGGTGATGTGGATGCCACACGAGATGTCCACTCCGCCATGTACCACCTCTACTCTTTTGGCCGGGAAGGAACGGCACTCAGCCTCTCACCCATGGGCTTGAGTGGACTCGGCTACAACGGTCACGTGTTCTGGGATACGGAACTATGGATGTACCCCCCCATGTTGCTCCTACACCCGGAAATTGCCCGCTCTTTCCTGGAATTTAGGTACCAATTGCTCGATGAAGCCAAACAAAACGCATTTTCCCACGGCTACCGTGGCGCCATGTACCCGTGGGAAAGCACCACAACCGGTCAGGAAGAAACACCCGTGTGGGCACTCACAGGCCCTTTTCAACACCACATTACCGGATGTGTCGGCTGGGCAACCTGGCAATATTACCTGGTGACCAAAGACAAAACCTGGCTCAAAGAACGCGGTTGGCCCATCCTAAAAGAAGTAGCTGATTTTTGGTCGAGTCGGGTGGAACGCAACGGACCCGGACAATACGATATTCCCAACGTCATTGGCGCCAATGAATGGCAGGAAAATATTGACAACAACGCTTTTACCAATGGCATGGCCATTACGGTGTTGAGGTATGCAGGGGATGCCGCCCGAGAACTGGGTATGACACCCGACCCGGACTGGGCACTGGTGGCCGACAATATACCCATCTTAAAATTCCCTGACGGCACTACCCGGGAAAACGCAACCTATGATGGCGTCACCATCAAACAAGCCGATGTAAACCTCCTGGCTTACCCACTCAAAGTCATCACAGACCCGGCACAAATTAAAAAAGACCTCGACTACTACGGCGCCCGCATGTCAAAAGATGGTCCCGCCATGGGCAATGCCATCCTCACCGTTTCCGCTGCCAGGGCCGGTGAGGCCGAACGCGCCCATGATTTGTGGTTAAAAAGCTACAAACCCAATGAAGTACCGCCCTTCGGCGTTCTTTCAGAGGCAGCAGGAGGCTCTAATCCCTATTTTGCCACTGGAGCCGGTGGCTTTCTACAAGCAACCATCATGGGTTTCGGAGGTCTGGATATTACGACCCAAGGGGTCATTCAACTCAAAACAACACTGCCAAAAGGCTGGAAATCAATGACCATCACCGGTATTGGGTTAGATAAAAAAACATATTACGTGAAATAGACAACCATCTCCTTGGCTTTTATGCCCAAAAATATCCATTTTTGCAGCCTATCCAATCATATAATCTACTCATGGGATTCCGTTCTGCCCTTTTACGTCCTTTTGCCCACTTCATCGCACACAGTATTGATCGCTGGTCGGCCAATGCTGTGGCTTCTCAGGAAAAAATCATGCACCATTTGGTGCTGAAAGCTAAAAATACCGCTTTCGGGCGTGACCACAAATTCTACAATATCCACACGTACGAAGATTTCAAGCAAGCAATTCCCATACGAGATTACGAGGAGATAAAACCCTACGTGGAGCGTATAAAAGACGGCGAAAGCAACGTGCTGTGGCCCGGAAAACCTGCCTATTTTGCCAAAACCAGTGGTACGACCTCGGGGGTGAAATATATTCCAATGAGCCGCGAAAGTACACCCCTTCATTTCGGTACAGCCCGCAATGCCGTGTTCCATTATTTCGCCCGCTCAGGCAACGGACGCTGGCTGGATGGCAAAATGATCTTCCTCTCCGGTAGCCCCGAACTCACCGAAGTCGCCGGTATTCCAACCGGAAGGCTCAGCGGTATCTCCAACCACTTGGTGCCCGGCTGGCTGCGAACCAACCAAATGCCCAGCTGGACCACAAACTGTATTGACGACTGGGAAGAAAAACTCGATCGCATCGTGGACGAAACCATGCACGCCGACATGCGCCTCATTTCAGGGATTCCTCCGTGGGTGCAGATGTACTACGAACGGTTGTTGGAGCGCACCGGAAAACAAACCATATTGGAAGTCTTTCCAAATTTTTCCGTTTTTGTGTACGGCGGTGTCAACTACGAGCCCTACCGAGCCAAATTGGAAGAATTGGTGGGTGGCGTGGTCAACTGCGTAGAAACCTACCCCGCTTCTGAGGGATTTATCGCATTTCAGGATACTTTTTCGGAAAATGCCCAACCAGGTTTGCTCCTCAACACAAATGCAGGTATGTTTTTTGAATTTGTTCCCGCCGATGAAATTTTTAACAAACAGCCGACCCGATTGTCGCTCCGAGAGGTCGAAATCGGGGTCAATTATGCCTTGATCCTCCACACCAATGCCGGCTTATGGGGCTATAACATCGGCGATACCGTCCAGTTTGTACACAAAAACCCCTACCGAATTGTGGTCAGCGGCCGGGTGAAACACTTTATCTCAGCCTTTGGAGAACATGTGATCGGAAAGGAGGTGGAAGAAAGTATTTTACCGGTCGCCAATGCTATGGGTATCCGTATCGTGGAATTTACGGTGGCTCCGCAAGTGAATCCGCCGGAAGGCGGATTACCCTACCATGAATGGTTGGTTGAATTTGATTCGCCACCAACCGACTTGGCGGCTTTCGCCCTAGATGTGGATGCGCGTATGCGCGTTCAAAATATTTACTACGATGACTTGATTGCCGGAAACATTCTTCGACCCTTGAAAATAACGCCGTTGCGCCGGGATGTTTTCAGAGCATATATGAAATCTGAAGGAAAGTTGGGAGGCCAAAACAAGGTGCCCCGGCTTGCCAATGACCGCAAAATTGCCGATTGGCTTACCAATACCTCTGTTCTGGAATGATTTAGTCGTAAAAACGATGCCGTAACGCTGCATCAGGCACCATACAGGTTTCCCGATGCCCCCACCACCGGTATCGATTGCGGGCAATAAAGGAATAAACAGCATCCCGAACAGAACGGGGGATCAAACCAAAAACCGTCAACAGGGGCCAAAAACCGTGTAGCCGACGAGCAACTTCCAAGGGTACATCAGAACGCAAATATACCTTCTGACCATCTATCATCACCACAGAATCCAGATTTTGAACCGAAAGACCATGGGCTCCCAATAACTTTTGGCCAGTTGCTGATTGCAAGGCAGCAAACCGAAAGACACCTGCTTTGTCGTGACGCAATACCGTCACAACTGCCGCATTACACAGGTTACAAACACCGTCAAACAGCAAGATTGGATGCTCAAAAACTCTATTTGTGTCGGTTAAAAGGGTAGTGTTTGTCATGATATAGGAAAAAAAGTTGATTTTAACGTGAAAAACACCGCAACTCCACGTGAATATCTGACGTAAAGACGCAAAAGCGCGAAGATTTGATACACCCTCTTTGCGGCTCCGCGTCGTCGCGTGAAAATATCGCTCGCAAAGACGCAAAGGCGCAAAGATTTGAGACTCCCTCTTTGCGGCTTCGCGTCGTCGCGTGAAAATATCGCTCGCAAAGACGCAAAGACGCAAAGATTTGAGACACCCTCTTTGCGGCTTCGCGTCGTCGCGTGAAAACATCGCTCGCAAAGGCGCAAAGATTTGATACACCCTCTCAGCGTCTCCGCGTCGTCGCGTGAAAGTATCTCTCGCAAAGGCGCAAAGGCGCAAAGATTTGAGACACCCTCTTTGCGGCTCCGCGTCGTCGCGTGAAAGTATCTCTCGCAAAGGCGCAAAGGCGCAAAGATTTGAGACACCCTCTTTGCGTCTCCGCGTCTTTGCGTGAAAACATCGCTCGCAAAGACGCAAAGACGCAACGATTTGAGACACCCTCTTTGCGGCTCCGCGTCGTCGCGTGAAAATATCGTTCGCAAAGACGCAAAGGCGCAAAGATTTGGTACACCCTCTCCGCGGCTCCGCGTCGTCGCGTGAAAACATCGCTCGCAAAGACGCAAAGGCGCAAAGATTTGAGACACCCTCTTTGCGGCTTCGCGTCGTCGCGTGAAAATATCGCTCGCAATGACGCAAAGGCGCAAAGATTTGAGACACCCTCTTTGCGGCTTCGCGTCGTCGCGTGAAAATATCGCTCGCAATGACGCAAAGGCGCGAAGATTTGAGACACCCTCTTTGCGTCTCCGCGTCGTCGCGTGAAAATATCGCTCGCAATGACGCAAAGGCCCAAAGATTTGAGACACCCTCTTTGCGGCTCCGCGTCTTCGCGAGAAAACATCGCTCGCAAAGGCGCGAAGATTTGAGACACCCTCTTTGCGGCTCCGCGTCGTCGCGTGAAAATATCGCTCGCAAAGACGCAAAGGCGCGAAGATTTGAGACACCCTCTTTGCGTCTCCGCGAGAAAACATCGCTCGCAAAGACGCAAAGGCGCAAAGATTTGACACACCCTCTTTGCGTCTCCGCGTCGTCGCGTGAAAACATCGCTCGCAAAGACGCAAAGGAGCAAAGATTTGATACACCCTCTCCGCGTCTTCGCGAGAAAACATCGCTCGCGAAAGGGCAAAGATTTGATACATACACACCTTGGCGTCTACATGATACAAACTTGCACCTTTAGATCCCTGTTGGCCTTGACGCGCCCACTCTCCTTTCGTCTGCTCTCCCGTTGTATCGGGCATCGGCTCATTGCGCCGTTTTACCATACCGTTTCCGATGTTACTTTGCCGCATATCAGGCATTTATACAACGTGAAAACCGTCAGAGCGTTTGAAGACGACCTCGATTTTTTGTTGAAACACTATAGCCCAATTGATTTTCACGAACTACCCACAGCCCTAGAAGGCAAAAACCACGGAAAACCACCCATGCTGCTCAGTTTTGACGATGGGCTTAGGGAGTTTTACGACCCCATCGCCCCGCTTTTGTTGCGCAAAGGTATTCCGGCCATCTGCTTCCTCAACAGCGGATTTTTGGACAATAAAGATTTATTTTTTCGATATAAAGTGAGCTTGCTGATAGATCGCTTGTCTGAGTTGCCCGGAGTAACAGCAACGCAGCTCTTAAACATACGCTACGACAACCGTACGGCCCTCGATGGCTTAGCAAATTCTATTGATCTTGATTTTACCGGTTTTTTACAACAACAGCAGCCATACCTGACCAGCGAGCAAGTAACAACACTGATCCACAAAGGCTTCCATTTTGGCGCACACAGCGTGGATCACCCCGAATACCGATTCCTTGATTTACAAGAGCAACTGCGACAAACCACTCGAAGCGTAGAAACCATCAGCAACAAATTTGGGTTGGGTTACCGCTTGTTCTCCTTTCCTTTCACCGACTTCGGGGTTACAAATAGGTTTTTTGAGGTCGTACTGAAAGAGAAAAAAATAGCCGATTATAGTTTCGGCTGTGCCGGCTTGAAAACAGAAATTCACCCCCGACACCTCCAGCGCATTCCCATGGAAACAAACAACTTGACAGCAGAAGAGGCCCTTCGCAAGGAGTTTCTTTACTTTTGCCTCAAAATACCTTTTGACAAAAACCGAATCCGCAGATCATGATTGAAATTCAGTGTCTAAACAAGCACCAACTGACTGAATTTGTCCACTCCGACCAATTCCGAAAATTGCCGAACCTACCCATCTCTGCCCATCGCGCCGCATCACAAGCAAGCAACCCACGCGCCGGCGAAGAAGATATTTTGCTCCTGCTGGCCTGGTTGAACGGTGAATTGGTCGGATATCTAGGGGTGCTCCCAGACCGATATTTTGTTGACGACCATCAATCATACCCTTGCGGGTGGCTCTCCTGCCTGTGGGTAAGCGAGGCCCACCGCGGGCAGTCTATTGCCAAATTACTCGTCTCCCGCAGCGTCGAAACCATGGGCGGACGCTTACTGATTACGGAATTTACCCACCACGCCAAACAACTCTACGACAAACTTGGCCTGTTTTCAGACCTCAAAATCAATACCGGTATTCGGCTGTATCGACGCTTGGAGCTACATCGGTTGCTGCCGCCCAAACATCCTTTTTTTAAAAAAATATCGCCCCTACTCCGACTAACCGACG
>JBIPOY010000001.1:0-26803 GCA_044378705.1 Saprospiraceae bacterium | reverse complement strand
TTTGATTGAGGCGGGGTTTTCGATGTTGACAGATTTGATTGAGGCAAGATTTCCAGACAATTGGTTGACGGAACTGCTGACGGAGGGTGTTTTGGCCGGTTTGAGTGGTATTTTGGTGTTTGTACCACAAATTGCCTTGCTTTTTTTCCTAGTTACCATACTAGAGGAGGTTGGTTATATGGCGAGGGTGGTGTTTATGTTTGACAAAACAATGCGGCGGTTTGGAATGAATGGCAGGAGTGTCGTGGCGCTCATAGGAGGTTCTGCCTGTGCCGTTCCGGCCATTATGAGCTCGCGTACGATTGGGAATTGGAAAGAACGGCTTATCACGGTTTTGGTAACGCCTTTCATCAGTTGCAGTGCGCGTATTCCGGTGTACCTCGTGCTGATAGGACTTGCGGTACCGAAGGTCAGGATTTTCGGCTTTTTGAGCGCACAGTCCCTTGTTTTTGGTGCTATGTATGCCCTTGGCGTTTTTGCCGCACTGCTTTCAGGCTGGGCCATGAAACGTTGGCTGCGCACGCGGGAATCATCCTTTTTGGCCATTGAGTTGCCGGTTTACAGAATGCCTTTTTGGAAAAATGTTTGGCTCACGGTTTGGGAAAAAGTGACGGCCTTTATCATTGGTGCGGGAAAAATCATCGTGGTTGTTTCTATTGCCTTGTGGGCGTTGTCCCGTTTCGGACCAGGCCGTTCTATGGAGGAGGCGCGAGTAGATGCGTTGGCGCAAGCCGGTGCGTTACAACTTGACACCACGCATACCGAGGATTTTATCAAGCAGCGGGAACTAGAGGCTTCTTGGGCGGGTCAAATGGGAAAGGGTATAGAGCCTGTGATCCGGCCGCTGGGTTATGATTGGAAAATTGGTATCGCCTTGCTTACGTCTTTTGCTGCCCGTGAAGTCTTTACGGGAACTTTGGCGGTCTTGTACAACATGGGTTCTGCGGAAGGCGGTATCAACGACAGGGCCGACAATGAAGCCAAAGCGACATTGCGGGAAAAAATGCGAAAAGAAACCTTCCTCGACACGGGTAAGCCTGTTTATACCTTTGCCACAGTACTTTCCCTTTTGGTTTTTTACGCCTTGGCCATGCAATGTATGAGTACCTTGGCTGTGGTACGTCGGGAGACGGGAAGTTGGAAATGGGCTGGCTTTCAGTTTTTTTTCATGAGTGGATTGGCGTATTGCTGCGCTTGGGTCGTGTACCTTATTTTTTCGTAGTAGTTCTCGAATAAAGATTAACCGTACGTATGTCTTTACAATGCTCTCTTCCAGCGGCCATGGAGCCCTTTCGCGAAAAATTATCCCAAACGGTTAAGCCTTTTGTTCGGGTGAAATCAAACCCGTCACGCGAAACAAAACGCTGGGAAAGTAAAGTGGGGGGAGTTCCGTATTTTCCCATGGATGCTGTTTGGCCTTGTGCTCCCGATGGGAAAGAGTTATTTTTTTTGGCACAGATAAATTTTGCCGAAATTCCGGCACTTGCGCCATTTCCCACCCGCGGTATTGTTCAGTTTTTTGTCAATGACGACGACCTGTATGGGATGGACTTCGATGATGGTGAAAACCAGGACACGTTTCGGGTGATGTTTCATCCTGATGTGGTGGAGAACATGGCTCTATTGCAGGCGTCTTTTCCTGCGTTACGCACGTATGAAGACTTACCCCACCACCCGGAGGAGTCATATCCCCTTACCTTTCAATTAGACGAGTCTGTAGTACCCGTTACAGATTATGAATACTACAACAAATTTGGTGGTGATTTTTTCAGACAATTTGGGGAGAGAGAGTGGGATGTCATGGAAGATTTTGGAAAAGCTGTTCGCTCAGACGGGCATCGGATGGGAGGTTATGCCTATTTTACCCAAGATGATCCGCGTCGCCCGGAAGATCCTATGATGCTGTTGCTCCAACTCGATTCTGATGAAACGATGGACTTGATGTGGGGAGACATGGGGGTTGGTCACTTTTTCATTCGAGAAAAAGACCTCATCGCCCAAGATTTTTCGAGGGTACTTTACGATTGGGACTGCTTGTGAAGACTTATAATACGAGCGTCTTCAAGATATTTTGCTCAATTCGTCTGGCAATGTCTGTTGATGGGTCGCGTACAAACGCCTTTCCGGTCACTTTTTCATACAATTCAACGTATCGTTCTGTGATTTCGTTGACAAAATCATCGGGCATCGTTGGCATTATTTGGAACTCTTTTCCCTGAAAACCATTGGCCATCAGCCATTCGCGGACGAACTCTTTGCTCAATTGTTTTTGTTTCTCACCATTGGCCTGTCGTTCGGCGTAACCATGGGCATAAAAGTAGCGTGAACTGTCGGGCGTATGTATCTCATCCATCAACACGATTTTTCCATCGCGTTTGCCGAATTCATATTTCGTATCCACGAGAATAAGCCCCTGTTTAGCAGCCATTTCGGTGCCTCTTTGGAACAAAGCCCGTGTATAAACTTCCATTTGGGCGTAATCTTCCTCACCCACGATGCCCCGCGCCAATATTTCTGCTCTTGAAATATCTTCATCATGCCCTTCGTCAGCTTTTGTGGTTGGTGTGATGATGGGCGCTTCAAAACGATCATTTTCCCGCAAGCCCTCCGGTAAATCTATCCCGCAAAGGGTACGAAGCCCGTCGGCATAAGTACGAGCTGCATGACCAGCCATGTAACCCCGAATCACCATTTCGACACGCACAGGCTCACAGCGGTGGCCGATGGCGACATTGGGGTCTGGGTTGGAAATCAACCAATTGGGGCAAATATCGCGGGTGGCTTCGAGAAAATAGGCAGCAATTTGATTGAGTACCGCACCTTTATAAGGGATTGGGCGTGGTAAGATGTGGTCGAAAGCAGAGATCCGGTCACTGGCGACCATAATCAATCGATCACCGATGGTATAGACATCGCGAACTTTGCCGCGGTAAAAGGCCGTTTGGCCGGGAAGTTGGAAATTTGTTTCACGGAGAGCATTCATGTTGCAAAGGTCTGATTTCAGACCCATCAAAATAAATCAGCGCCACTTTTTTTTGAAGTAATCCATTATTTTTAGGATTTATCGTGTATTAAAACAGAATCACCCTTTTTCTGTTATCCTGTTTGATCGTTGGTGACCTCCAATCCAATATGGAGCGTACCTTTACCAGCGTTTTCAAAAACATACAATGAGCGATTCAATACATCATGAATGTGGTATAGCTGTTATCAGACTCCTTAAGCCACTTGATTACTACCACAAGAAATACGGTACAGCTTTTTACGGGGTGCAAAAAATGCAATTGCTTTTGCAGAAGATGCGCAACCGTGGCCAAGATGGTGCAGGTATAGCCACGATAAAACTGAACCCACAGCCGGGAGCCCGTTATATCAGCCGAAAACGCAGCAATGCGCCCAATTATCTGACCGACCTTTTTGAGATGGTATGGGCACGACTCAACGCGACCACCAAGGAACAACAGAACGACCCCGCTTGGTTGAAGGCCAATATGCCTTATATGGGTGAGGTACTGATGGGGCATTTGCGCTATGGTACCCACGGCGACAACAGTATTGAATTGGTGCACCCTTTTCACAGACAGAACAATTGGATTTCCAGAAACCTATTGCTGGCCGGTAATTTCAACATGACCAATGTTGACGAACTGTTCCAGGAACTGGTCGATTTGGGCCAATATCCAAAGGAAAAAAGTGATACGGTAACAGTGCTTGAGAAGATTGGTCATTTTCTCGACGACGAAGTACAACGTTTGCACACGTGGTACAAACCCGATGGCTACCGCAACCAAGAGGTCAACCAATTGATTTTCGAAAACCTTGATATTCAACGATTACTGCGTCGGGCAAGTAAAAAATTTGATGGTGGTTATGTGCTGGGCGGGTTACTCGGTCACGGTGATGCCTTTCTGATGCGTGATCCGAATGGTATTCGTCCGGCTTATTGGTATATGGACGATGAGGTGGTTGTGGGAGCTTCCGAACGGCCAGCCATTCAGTCGGTTTTCAACGTTCGGTTTAAAAATGTCCGTGAACTCAAACCTGGCCACGCTCTTATTGTGAAATTGAATGGAAAGATAGATGAACTCCCTTTCTGTGAACCGCGGGAAAAGAAAGCTTGTTCCTTTGAACGGATTTATTTTAGTCGTGGTAATGACCGCGAAATATACCAGGAACGCAAAACACTGGGTGCTCAACTCGCCAGACCAGTACTAGAATTGGTCAATTTTGATTTTAAAAATACCGTCTTTTCATTCATTCCAAATACAGCCGAAGCTGCCTTTTATGGCTTGATGGAGGGCCTCGATAAAGAATTGGATCAGTGGAAATTGAATCAGATCATGGGCCTAGAGAAGAAAATATCCGCTGAAAAAGTGGCTGAAATTCTCGCCCAACACACCAGAAATGAAAAACTGGTGCACAAAGACGACAAACAGCGGACCTTTATCGCGGATAAAAAATCGCGCAACAATATGGTGAACCATGTGTACGACGTCACCTATGGAATCTGTAATGACGATAAAGATACGCTTGTGCTACTCGACGACTCCATTGTCCGGGGAACAACTTTGCGCAACAGTATCGTGAGTATCACCGCGCGTCTTCGTCCCAAACGTATTGTTATTTTGAGCAGTGCCCCACAAATCCGATTCCCCGATTGTTATGGTATTGACATGAGTAAAATGAAAGACTTCGTTGCATTTCAGGCCTTGGTCAAATTATTAGAGGAAAATGGAATGGAAAAATTGCTGGAGGAAACATACCTCCGGTGTAAACATTCCGAAATGCTGCCTGTGGAGGCGGTACAAAATGAGGTTATTGAACTGTATGAGCACTTTGAGTACACGCAAATCAGTGATAAAATTGCAGAAATCGTGAAACCAAAAGATTTGAAACCACAACTTTATGTGATGTTCCAAACACTGGAAGGCCTACACCAAGCGTGTCCGGGAAACACGGGCGATTGGTATTTTTCCGGTAGATATCCTACTCCCGGCGGTAATCGGGTTGCCAACAGAGCCTTTATGAACTTTGTGGAAAAGAAAGACGAAAGGGCCTATTGACGCCCGTGGGCGTCGGAGTATTTTGTTTTTTATGCAAGATGTTCCCACGCAATCAAGATTCAAACTTTGCGCCTTTCGGATGTCTGGATGGTTGAAAGGGAATTTTAAGCATGGTACCGATGTTTGATTGTTCTAACACCTGTTGGTGCGTGTCAATGCCAAATATTATTTTGTCAGGATCCATTTTTGAAAAAGTGCCGAATAATCTATCCCACAACGAAAAAATATTTCCGTAATTTCGGTCTGTGTATGGAAGCATGTAATGGTGGTGTACGCGGTGCATTCCTGGTGTCACCAAAATAAGGCCGACCGTACGTTCAAACCATCCCGGCAATTGAATGTTGGCATGGTTGAACTGGGATAGCAAGGCAGAGAGTGTTTGATACAACATGATCAGGTACACGGGCGACCCGGAAATAATTGCCCCAAAAGCGGTAAAAGTAAAACGGAAAACACTTTCAATGGGGTGATGCCTGTTTGCAGTCGTGGTATCAACATTTGGATCGGTGTGGTGAATGAGGTGAAATCGCCACATCCATTTAACATTGTGCTGTACCCAGTGTACGAGGTAGGCTCCGACGAAATCGAGTACCAATAATCCCGTCAGCACAAATAGTGTCAATGGCATCTCCGGAAGCCATTGTAATATACCAAACCCGTTGGTCATAGCCCAGTCGCTGGATTTTAGTAGGATAAAGGCCATCAGAAAATTTATGACGATGGTTGTGCCTGTGAAAAAAATATTTACCCCGATGTGTTGTATTTTGTTGTATTTCCAATGGTAATAGGGTATTCCATATTCTAAGAGCAAGAAGAACGTGAGCCCACCCAATAAAAACGCACTGCGGTGGGCAGAAGAAATACTAACAAAATATTGAACCACTGTTTCCATGGGTGTCTATTTCTAATTTTAGACGACGAAAATAGTCTATTTTATTATACGTGGGAATAAAGTAATTTTGATGATTTTATTTGATGATTTTACAGCAATTATAATAAATTGATTATCAAAATTATATTGTTGTCTTCATGATCTGCCGAAAAGTAGCAAATGCTTTGGTGGCAGGCTGTCTGGCCCCCAAAAACTCATTTTTTGTTTCAAACGCGATTACCTAAGTAGTTACAAAAAGCAGAAAAAAATATGGAACTTCGCGCAATGGCCAAAGGCCTTATCTTCTCATGAATCTACCTGAACTTTCGCTCCGCCGTCCTGTGATGGCCACTGTTTTTAGCATCCTCATTGTCGTTTTTGGGGGCATTGGTTATTTTTATTTAGGTGTCCGGGAATATCCGGCCATTGACCCACCCAATATAACGGTTCGAACCAATTATACGGGTGCCAACGCAGAAGTCATTGAGAGTCAGATCACAGAACCGCTTGAACGCGCCATCAATGGTATTGCGGGTATCCGAAGTATATCAAGTTCGTCATCATTGGGGAATAGTAACATCACGGTGGAGTTTGATTTGAGTGTAGAACTCGAACAAGCGGCCAACGATGTTCGCGACAAAGTGAGTCAATCGTTGCGCAATTTACCTCAAGACATTGATGCGCCGCCTGTGGTTACCAAAGCCGATGCCAGTGGTGACCCTATTCTTTTTATTCCCATTCAGAGCAGCTCCCGCAGTATTATTGAGCTTTCGGATTACGCAGAAAATGTCATCCGGGAAAAAATTCAAACGATTCCCGGTGTATCGGCTGTGAATGTCTTTGGATCGAAGCTCCCAGCCATGCGTTTGTGGATGGACCCCCAAAAAATGACGGCGCACGGTTTAACCCCGCAAGATGTACAACTCGCCCTGACGCGTGAAAACGTAGAATTGCCCGGCGGAAAAGTCCGGGGAGATGTTACGGAGCTAACCGTAAAAACATTTGGACGGCTCCAGACAGAGGAAGAGTTCAACAATATGATTGTTCGGCAATCAGGTAGCAGTACGATCAGGTTCAAAGATATTGGCGAGGCGATGTTGGGTCCCGACAATGAAGAAACCGGTGCCCGTCGCAATTTGGTGCAAGGGGTTTCTATGGCTGTTATTCCGCAACCGGGTTCGAATTGGGTGCAGATTACGGATGAATTTTATCGGCGTTTTGAACAGATTCAGAAAGACCTCCCCCCGGATATTGTAATGAGTGTTGGCATAGATAAAACGCGGTTTGTTCGTCGGGCCATCAGTGAGGTAACAGATACCCTTTTAATATCGGTGGGTTTGGTAATTTTGATCATTTACCTCTTTTTTCGCAACTGGATCATCGCCTTGAGGCCTTTGATTGATATTCCGGTTTCACTGATAGGTGCTTTTTTTATTATGTATATTTTTGGTTTTAGTATCAATGTACTAACCTTGCTCGCCATCGTATTGGCAACGGGCCTTGTGGTAGATGATGGTATTGTTGTTACCGAAAACATATTCAAGAAAATTGAGTCCGGAATGGATAAGTGGACGGCGGCTCGAGAAGGTACCAAGGAGATTTTCTTTGCCGTTATCAGTACTTCTATTACCCTAGCGGTCGTGTTTATTCCGGTTGTTTTCCTACAGGGTTTTACGGGGCGGCTGTTTCGGGAATTTGGGATTGTGGTGGCAGGCGCCGTGTTGATTTCAGCGTTTGTTTCCCTAACCCTAACACCGGTGTTGAACGTCAAGTTGGGTGGCAATATTAAAAATAACGGACGGTTTTATCATTATACGGAGCCATTTTTTGTGGGCCTAGATCGCGTTTACGGGAATGCCTTGCGTTCGTTTATGCAATGGCGTTGGCTTAGCTTGGTGATGTTGGTTGTATGTTTTGGTATGATCTGGTTTTTTCAAGGAGAAATTAAAAGTGAGTTGGCTCCCTTGGAAGATCGGAGCATCATTCGTACGAGTGTAACAGCCCCAGAGGGAACCGATTATGATCGAATGGAACGAATCATTTACGATCTTTCTCAAGTCCTCATGGATTCCGTACCAGAGCGTAAAATGGTCTTTGGGATCACATCCCCGGGCTTTGGAAATGCTAGTACGAACTCTGGTTTTGTTAGCTTGCTTCTCAACGATCCGGAAGAGCGAGAGCGAAGCCAAATGCAGATATACAACCAACTGCTGGGCATGACCCGCAAAATGCCAACGGCCAGGATGTTTCCCAATCAGGAACAGACCATTACGATTGGTTTTGGCCAGGGGTTACCGGTACAGTTTATTCTACAAAACTTGGATTTCAATAAAATCAGAGATGTTATCCCCAAATTTTTAGAAGAAGCACGGAAAAACCCCATTTTTTCGAATGTGGATGTCAATCTGAAGTTTAATAAACCGGAATTGCAGGTGACCATTGACCGATTGAAAGCGGCTGAATTGGGGGTAAATGTCTTGGATGTAAGCCAGTCACTCCAACTGGCCCTTTCAGGCCGTCGCTTCGGCTATTTCCTTCAAAATGGCCGGCAATATCAAGTGATAGGCCAGATAGATCGCGCGAACCGCGACGAGCCGCTGGATTTGGCGGCGCTGTATGTTCGCAACAACCGAGGGGAAATGGTACAACTTGACAATATTGTTAGTTTCACGGAAACAAGCAATCCACCACAACTTTTCCACTACAACCGCTACAAATCTGCTACCATCAGCGCAGCGATGGCCCCGGGCTATACCCTTGGCGAGGGCATCGAGGCGATGGAGAAAATATCAGTGGGTTTGTTGGACGATTCTTTTGATACGGATTTAAGTGGACCTTCTCGTGATTTTCGCGAATCCAGTGGCAATACATCTTTTGCATTTCTGTTGGCGCTGGGCCTGATTTACCTCATTCTTGCAGCGCAGTTTGAAAGTTTCCGGGATCCATTTATCATCATGCTGACGGTGCCGTTGGCCATTGCCGGGGCGTTTTTTAGCCTTTGGGTTACGGGAAATACTATGAATATTTTCTCTCAGATTGGTATGATTATGCTCATTGGTTTGGTAACAAAAAATGGAATTTTGATTGTTGAATTTGCCAATCAAAAACGTGACGCGGGTATGCATAAAGCGTTGGCGGTCCGTGAGGCCTCTCAAGCGAGACTTCGCCCAATTTTGATGACTACTTTGGCAACGGTGTTGGGTGCGCTACCTATTGCACTCTCGTTGGGTGCTGCCAGTACGAGTCGTATCGGCTTGGGTGTCGTCGTGGTGGGAGGGTTGTTGTTTTCGTTGCTTCTAACCTTATTTGTTATTCCGGCGATGTACACTTTTTTAAGTGGTAAAAAACGGGGAAATGCACCTTGGTCCAGCCAAGAATAAACGCTATAAAGTGGTCTGCCCATAAAAGAGGGGTGATGTAGGAAGCGCTCCTACATCACCCCTCTTTTTATTTACAGGTTGTTTCCGCTCTGTAATAGTTGAGACTGAACAGGATTTGGTTTCTTACCAAGTATCGACCAAGCTTTTGGCTTTAAAAGATTGGTTGGGATCATCCAAGATTGTTTCTGTTTTGAATACAACCGTTTTTTGTTCGCCAGGCAACAGGTCGAAATAGTTTTCACTGAAAAAGCCATCAACGGATGTGCCCAAAAGGACGTTTTTTGCGAGTCGTTCACAGGAAACAGTCAATTGGTATCCTTCTGTGATTTGTTCTGTTTTTATACGGATGGAAGCATCGGACAGAGATAATTTTTTCGGTGACACGAAGTAGTACAGTCTTCGGTACAGGATATTTCCGTCGGTTCCTTTTAATAGAATTTCTACGACGGAACCCTCTGGTTTGTATTTATTTAGGATTCCTTTTGTGGTTCCTTGCCAGATCAAGGAGCTGGAGTCTGTTTTTATGCGTGTGTTTAATTGTGTGACGTCACTCAACACCTTCCCTTCAAAGGTTAATGCCCTGACTTGTAGTACGACTGTTTTTTCTTCTGACAAATCATTGATACCGTATATTTTCAGAATATCATCTTCAACAAGAGGGAGCGCAGCCAGCGGACTGTATGCTTCTTTGGCATAATATTGCAATGCTTTCCATCGCCCAAAACAGTCAATACTTGACCAAGAAGCTGCTTGCCATACATCATTGAGTTGCCAGTAAAGTGTACCCATACAATATGGTTTGTTGCGGCGGTGGGCTTCAATTCCTGTACGAATACCTTCTGCTTGAAGGAGTTGGCTTACATATACAAAGTCTTCAAAAGACTTTGGGTTTTTAAAATCACGCTTCATGTACTCGGCAATCAGTGCGTTGCCGCGGGGGTGTTTTTGATGGAGCAGCATAACTTTGCTGTCTAATTTTTGGTCCTCCGGCAGTGTGAACGACTGTATGGTGCGCCATTCCGGAAAACTTTGAAATCCGTATTCGCTCATAAAGCGGGGTACTTTTTTGTTGAACACATCGAATGGTTCTTCATCGTGCCAAACACCCCAGTAGTGGGCATCGCCTTCTGTCAGTGATTTTGGATTTCCCCGGCCAAACTTCGGAGAGCTTTCCCAGTAGGGTACATTCCCGGCATTACGTTCTACATAGGTTCTCAAGAGGTCGTTGAACAGCACTTGGTAATCGCGCCAGAGTTGTGTTCGCTGGGCTTCATTGAATTGCATTTGCCATCCCCAATTGTTCCAGGCTTCGTTGTTTTCGTTGTTTCCGCACCACAGTGCTATTGAAGGGTGTTGGCGCAGTCGTTCAATTTGTTCGAGTGCTTCTTTTGCGGCTGTTGTTAAGAAGGCGCCGTTTCCAGGATAAAGGGCACAGGCATACATAAAATCTTGCCATACTAAAATACCACGAGTATCGCAAAGTTGATAGAAGGTGTCATCTTCATAAATCCCGCCCCCCCAAACGCGGAGCATGTTCATGTTGGAGGCGACGACATCATCGAGCAGTTTTTTGTATTGGGAAGGCTTGACGCGGTCTTGGAAAATGTCTTGTGGAATATAGTTTGCGCCCTTTGCAAAAACGGGTTTACCGTTTAGTTTGAAATAGAATGAAGATCCTTTTTCGTCTTTTTGTGTCACCAATTCTATTGTTCGTATGCCCATACGTACGGCTGCTTTGTCTGCCAACACGTACCCTTTTTTTATTTCGATAGAAAAATCGTAGAGATGTGGCTCCCCCATTCCGGCGCACCACCAGAGTTTTGGATTTTCGACTTCAAACGTCACAGAGTCTTCGTGTACGCCCTCCCATAATTTCCGATCTTCCACGGATTTCTTTTTTCCATCTCTTGTAAAGATGGATACCGGGCCCGTGAAGTCAGCGCGGTATCGAAATCTCGCAACCATTTTCGCTAGTTCGGGAGTAATACTGTGGGTGGTAACAAATACATTTTCAATGAGTAAATCATCCCAAGCTAGGAATTCCGGTTTTTTTAAAATGCCACATCCGACAAATTTTGGTCCCCAATCCCAGCCATAATGGAACTGTGCTTTTCGGGTCATGGTACGTTGGCCTCCCGGCAGTTCGTACCCCAAGGCTTTCCAAGCGGCATCTGTTTTGTTGAGGGGGCTTTCAAAATAGAAGTGAAGTTTATTTCCGGTGGTGCGGAGTAGTTTTTTAACATCTACGTTCCAGCTTCGGAACATATTGTCTGTTTGGAGTATCAAACTATCATTCAGGTAAATTTGGGCATAGGTATCGATGCCTTTGAAAACAAGTTCGATGTGTTTTTTTGAGAGTAATACGGAGTCAACGTTGAATATTGTTTGAAACTCCCAATCTTCCTTTTCAATCCACTGCAAATTTTCCTCATTGTCCCGGTAAAATGGGTCGTCTATCAGGCCGTTTTGCAGCAGGGCGGTATGAATACTTGCCGGTATTTTGGTTGGTTTCCAATCGGGAGTATTGGCCTGACGGAACTCCCAGGCAGTTGTTTGCAGGGTTTGTCTGATAGAGGTATTACCGGATTGGGCGCTTATTGCCATAGGGATGAGTGCGAGTATGAAGAATATATGTTTTTTCATACCGCTAAGGTAAAGCACTTGTAGTCTTGAATTAATATAATATCAAGTTTAACACGCGCAAGCTTTTTACTTTTGTACCCATGAATAATCAATTGTTTTTATTTGCGGTGCTGTTACTTCTTTGGGCGCCTACGGGTGTTTCACAGGAATATTTTACCTTAGAAAAACTGCCACCTTTTATCAATTCTACTCAACCGGAGATTACGCCGGTTACGAGTAGAGATGGCCGCACCTTGTATTTTACGCGGGTTGGACATCCGATTTTTGATCGCACCTTGTTTATTGACAGTGTTGATATGGCGTTAAAGCACACTCCGGAACAATACAGAGCCATACTGGGAACGGTATATTCTCAGATTGCCGGCACGAGCATTAATAATCCTGAGGCATCTGCTTTCAACCAAGATATTTGGATAGCGTCTGGCGACTCTATTGGGTTCACCGCAGTGCAGCACCCTGGTTATCCACTGAACAATGCGTTGCCCAACAGTTTGGTAACGATAACCCCAGATCCCAATGCTTTTTATGTACTGAATCAATTTCTTCCAAACGGCGATATGACGAAGGGTTTTTCCCGGGTTCTGCGTGTGGCGGATAGTATTGTTTGGAGCTTTCCCACTCCGATTGAAATTAAAGACTACTATACCATCACGTCTGATGTAAGTCTTACCATGAGTTTTGATGGGTCAATTCTCATTCTGTCTGCGGTTCGATTTGATTCCAAAGACATGGATCTATACGTATGTTTTCGGGAAGGTGATCATCAGTGGAGTGCTCCCCGACACATGGGCTTTTCCATAAACTCGGCTCGTAGAGAGACAACGCCATTTCTTTCAGAGGACAATACCACCCTCTATTTTTCTTCCAACAGGGAAGAGAGTATTGGTGGGAACGACATATTTATATCGCAACGTTTAGACAGTACTTGGACCCATTGGTCGGCCCCTACCCCAGCACGGGATCCAATTAATTCTCTGTATGACGACAGTCAGCCGTATTTTAATATGACATCAGGATTTTTATATTTTGCTTCTAAACGGGGTGGGAACAGTGATATATATCGGGTAAGAATTGCACCGCCTCAAGCAACAGAAATAGAGGTCTTTGGGCGTGTGATCAACCGCAATACCCATGCCTTAATACCAAGTGCCAATGTGTATTATGCAATGGCGAACGGAGAAAACAATCAATTTACCACGACGGATGGTTTGTTTCACCTTAAAATCCCCAAAGGGGTTGGGGTTGAAATGGTCGCAAATTTTCCTGGTTTTGCCGGTGAGGTGGAGCAATTATTATATAGGAGGGATTACTATTATTTTAGGGAACAATACATCGATCTATACCTTGACCCGCTCCTTGTAGATACTAAAATTGAGCTTCAGCCAATATTTTTTAAACAATCCACCGCAACGATTTTAGAAAGTTCATTTTCATCATTGGATCATTTGTTTTTGACCCTCGCAAAAAACCCGTCTATTGCCATTCAAATTGTGGGATACACCGACAATCAGGGAAAGGAAGAAGACCTGATTCGTTTGTCGGAGTCGCGGGCGGAGGCAATAAAATCATTTTTGGTAAAAAGAGGAATTTCGGATGGGCGTATTTCTGTGTTGGGGAAAGGCCCCAAGTCGCCATTGAATGACAACTCTACCGACGCACTGCGTGCGTTAAACCGAAGGGTTGTGGTTATCATTACGCGCCTGTAGGAATATCCGAACGATACTGGCAGGGTATTGAACAATTCAGTCGCGCACCTATTTTTTTGTCTTGGAGCCTACCGCGAAGGCAATCATGAAAGCATAACAGGTATATGAGTGTTTACGAGAAACCCGTTATTGTTCCACGTGGAACAATAACGGGTTTCTCGTAAACACTCAGTGGAAGAAGTTGGGCTATTTTTTATAATCCAATATATTCAATTGCGATTGACAAAAAGAAATATCGTGCGGATCATTGGAAGCAATGATGGTGAGTCTATTGGCAGAAAACTCTTTTACGAGGGCTTTGTACCATTCGATCCCTTGTTGGTCAAGGTTGGTGGAGGGTTCATCAAGGAGAAGTATGGGCGTATCGGAGCAAATGGCAAGGGCTAGTTTCACCCGTTGTTTCATGCCGGAAGAGAAATGTCTGATCTCTTTTCTTTGAGCCTTGGGAAGAGCAAGTATATCCAGCAATTTAACCGCCGTAATACCGGAAATTAGGGGTTTTATGTTTTGATGAAACCCGATGGCCTCCTCCAATGTGAGTTCTTCTATGAGGTCGATGTATGGAGCGGCATAACTCACCTGTTGATAAATATGATCTTCCGAAATAATTTTATCAAAATGGCTAAAAGTAATACTACCTTTTGAAGGACTAAGGTGCCCGGAAAGGACTTTTAGAAGTGTAGATTTTCCGGAACCGTTTGAGCCAACAATTGCGTATCGCCCCCGTTGTTCAAAGTTGAAATCAATGCCCTTGAAAACCCAATCGAGACGATATCGTTTGCCAATATTCTTTAGCGTAATGTTCATGCGTTTTTTGAGCGGAAGCCTTTCATCAATCCGCGTTTTGCACCTTGAATAAAACTGGTTATTTGTTGTCGATAAATGGTTGGAGGAAGGTCTTGCTCAATTATTTTTATCGCCTTGTTTATACTGTAACCTTGTACAAAAAGAATTCTGTAAATGTCTTCAATATGGTGCATTTCGTCTTTTTCAAACCCGCGACGTTTGAGTCCCAAGGTATTGATACCCGCGTATGATAAAGGCTCTCTCGCTGCAGTTACAAACGGAGGGACGTCCTTTCTGACCAGAGAGCCGCCGCCAATCATGGTTTGTTCGCCGATACGTACAAATTGGTGAACAGCAACCATACCCCCTAGCGTGGCCCATTTTCCCACGTTGATGTGGCCGGCCAACGTAACATTGTTTGCCAAAACAGAATCATGGCCAATTACACAGTCGTGCGCTACGTGTACATAGGCCATTAACAGGCAGTTTTCTCCAATAATGGTATTGCCACCAAACTTAAGATTTCCGCGATTGAGGGTGCAACACTCCCGAATAACTGTACCGCTACCAATTTCAAGGATTGCGGCCTCTTCGAGTATTTGTCTGGTCTGAGGTGGTGCACTAATAGAGGCGCTTGGGAAAATCTTGCAATCCTGCCCGATACGTGCGCCATTAAAAATATGAACATTTGATCCAATCTGGCAGCCATCGCCGATAACAACATCTTCTTCTATCGTAGTAAAAGAACCAATCGTTACGTTTTGGCCAATTTGAGCCTTGGGGTGTATGTCTCGTAAGCCGTTAGAATATTTCATTGCAATGAGTTGTTGCTTCGTTGCGGTAAACACGGTTGAGGTTATTGTGGTGATCGCAACGATGGTTTTGGAATACACTACTCATTTGGTGTTGTACATGAGTTATCGGGTGTTTCTTTCGTGCGGCGTACCACCTGAGCGGTCAGTTCGCCCTCAGAAACAATTTTACTGCCTACGTAGGCGGTGCCTTGCATGTGAACAATCCCCCTCCGTATAGGATCAATGAGTTCCATTTTCAGGATGAGGGTATCGCCAGGCATTACCTTCGCTTTAAACTTAGTATTGTCAATTTTAAGAAAATATGTATCCCAGTTTCCTTTATCGGGTACGTTGTTCAAGGCCAGTATTCCACCGGTTTGTGCCAAGGCCTCAATTTGTAAGACACCCGGAAACACAGGGTTGGATGGGAAGTGCCCCTGAAAAAAACCTTCGTTCATGGTGACATTTTTTATGCCAACAACATGCGTAGCGCTGATTTCAATAATCTTGTCGACCAATAAAAATGGATAACGATGGGGTAATAACTGCATCACCGCATTGATGTCCATCACCGGTTCTTTTTCCGGATCATACTTGGGGATTCCAAGCATACGGCGTTTTTCCAGCATCGACTTTTTTAGAATTTTGGCAAACTCGATATTGGCAGTATGGCCGGGTTTCGTAGCCACTATTTTACCACGAATGGGCCTTCCAATCAGCGCCAAATCGCCAATAATATCCAGTAGCTTATGTCTGGCTGGCTCATTCTGAAAATGTAGCTTAACCGTATTGAGCACACCTTCAGCATCAACTTTTATACCTGGCTTTCCCAGTTTTTTCGCCAGATGATCGAGATCCTCTTGCGCCATTGTTCGATCTGCAATCACAATAGCGTTTTCCATGTCTCCACCCTTTATCAGGCCCATGTCTAATAACTTCTCCAATTCATGGACGAAAACAAATGTCCTGCAAGGCGCTATTTCCTGCACATAGTCAGCAATATTGCTCAACGAGGCAAATTGATGCCCCAAAACAGTTGACTTAAAGTCAATCATAACGGTGGCTTCAAAGTGATCAGAGGGCAACGCCAGTATTTCAGTACCCGTAACCTCATCTTTATAAGAAATGGGCTCTGTAACTTCGTAATACTCTCGGGCTGCATCCAAAAACACAATGCCGGCTTCCTGAAGGGCCAATACAAACGGCATGGAGGTTCCATCCATGATGGGCATTTCAGGGCCGTCTATTTCCAATAAGACGTTGTCAACCCCTAACCCGGTAAGGGCTGAAAGAACGTGCTCCACCGTTGACACCTGCGCATCACCCAATTTGATCGTAGTACCCCTGTTGGTCGAAATAACCAATTTTACATCCGCCGGTATAACAGGTTGATCCGGAAGATCCACACGTTGAAAGCGAAAGCCATGGTTTGCCTCGGCGGGCTTGAATGTAAGCCGTACGTTCTTTCCCGTATGTAGGCCCACACCATGTACAGAAACCGATTTTTGTATGGTAGATTGTTTCATCTAGGTGGATGTTAAAGATGTAGTGGCTTCCGGCAAATTTATCACAGGGAACCGTTCATGAATAAGATTAACGTAATATGTAACAACAGAGATGGCGCGCTGTCTGGCCCCAAAAGGCCTATTTTGTGTCCCAGAAGCAACCACTTAAGTAGTTACTTTTATCGAACAGCAACCCAAGGGAAGCCAACTGTTTGCGCACCCCAAAAGTACTAATTCAATTATTGCCAAGCAAAAGTACGGAGCAACCGCGAACAATCTTCTAATTGCCCCTACCTTTGACAATCAATATGAACAAAGATCCATTGATTCAACAAACAGTGTCGCTGGTAACCGGCCACTTCAATCTCCCGGACACAACATCTGTTGTGCAGGAAGAAGAATTGATTCTTATACTCGCTGAAAAAATAGGTGAAATGCTGGAACATCAACCCGAACAATTGATGAGCCTACTCTATCGCCTAGACGTGTTGGAGGAGAAAATAAGACCCGTCATGCGACCGGATGCGCCAGAGCCAGCCAATATTGGACTGGCAAGGTTGGTGGTTGAACGCCAAAAACAACGAATCAATACCAAAAAAAATATTAAAACACAACCACTAGATGACCTAGAAGGTTGGGAATGGTGAACAATACCAAACCATCTTTGTTTTTTTATATGTTTAGCTTTGTTTTTGAAATAATATTTTGTCTAAAATGCTTTTTTCAATAAAATACAATCGGCTGAATACAAACTTTCTTTAATTTTGCCTAAGTTTATTCCATCTTATACCTAACCATTATTCGATATTAACATGCAATCGAACGGCACAGAAACCATCGCCCAGCAGCAAGCAAAACGCAGTGCTCGCGAAGACCGCTTCCAGCACCATGATTACTATGGCGTTGATGACTTGCTTTCATCAGAACATCTGTTGGCACGCGATGCCGTGCGCCAATGGGTTAAATCAGAAGTTAGTCCTATTATTGAAGACTACTCCAACAGGGCCCAATGCCCCACCCACTTGTTCAAGGGCTTGGCTGAGATTGGGGCATTTGGTCCGTCTCTTCCTGCAGAATATGGATGCGGAGGCATGGATGAAATTGCCTACGGAATTATCATGCAAGAGCTAGAACGGGGTGACTCTGGCATCCGGTCCATGGCATCTGTACAAGGTTCCTTGGTTATGTACCCGATTTATAAGTTCGGCTCCGAAGAACACCGTAAGCATTACCTTCCAAAACTTGCCAGTGGTGAAATGATCGGTTGTTTTGGCCTTACAGAACCCGATGCCGGCTCCAACCCCAGCGGAATGCTTACCAATGTGAAAGACGATGGCGATTGCTACATCCTCAACGGATCTAAAATGTGGATTACCAATTCTCCTGTGGCAGACATCGCTGTTGTATGGGCCAAAAATGAGGAAGGAAAAATACTGGGGATGATTGTTGAAAAAGGTATGAAAGGGTTTTCTGCCCCTGAAATTCATGGCAAGTGGAGCCTCCGGGCCAGTATCACCGGTGAATTGGTTTTTGAAGATGTTCGTGTCCCCAAGAAAAACATCCTTCCCGGTGTTATTGGTCTCAAAGGCCCTTTAACCTGCCTGACCAAAGCTCGTTATGGTATTGCTTGGGGTGCCATCGGTGCGGCATTGGATTGTTATGACTCCGCCCTTCGCTACTCGCAAGAGCGGGAACAATTTGGCAAACCCATTGGCGCATTTCAGTTGACACAAAAAAAATTGGCTGAAATGATCACAGAAATTACCAAATCCCAATTGCTGGCATGGAGGCTCGGTACTTTGGCCAATGAGGGTAAAGTAACTTCCGCTCAAGTGAGTATGGCCAAACGCAACAACGTTCACATGGCCTTGACAGTTGCCCGTGAAGCCCGACAAATCCACGGTGGAATGGGCATTACCAATGAGTACCCTATTATGCGCCACATGATGAACCTGGAAACAGTGTTGACGTATGAAGGTACACACGACATTCACTTGCTCATAACAGGGCACGACGTGACAGGTTTTAATGCCTTCGGCTAAGTTGTTGCTATATGCCTACCCTTTTTCTGGACCGTGATGGAGTCATTAACCGGCGAACACCGGGTGAATATGTAAAATCACCGGAGGAATTTGTTCCGTTGCATGGCTTAGGAGAAGCGTTACAACTTCTTTCAATCATCTTTGACCCAATCCTTGTGGTTACAAACCAACAAGGATTGGGTAAAGGTCTGATGGGTACCATGCAATTGGCCGACATACATCAAAAAATGATGCGGATTGCCAACGATGCCGGTGGGCGAATTGATCGCATTTATTACTGCCCACACACCCGCGAGAACGGGTGTCCTTGTCGTAAACCGGCAACAGGAATGGCTTGGCAAGCTTTGGAAGATTTTCCGGAAATAGATTTTGAAAATGCATGGATGGTGGGTGATTCTATGTCCGACATCGAATTTGCCAACCGGCTTGGTCTCCATACAGTGTTGATACGCGGAAAAATAGAAGAGCTAGACCTATTGTCTACCGTAAAAGTTGATTTTGCGTTTGATTCCTTACTCGAGTTTGCCAAGTTTATGTCGCTTGGTCAAAACCACCGCAGCGTTACTGATTGTTAAAATTATTAACAGGGAAAATACGGTACGTTCTTGAACCGTTTTCATATTGTTCTTGAAACGTAACAACTGAGGTGGTACCGTGTGTCCCAATCACTAGCCACTATTTGTCTCAGACGCGATCACCGCAGTCGTTACCTTAGGACAAGGTTTTTCAACATCCATGTTTGTTTGATATTTCCGCGGTGCTGTGCACAGCACGTGGTCAGCTACTCTATTTTTTCACCGCTATTAACTTTTTACTGACATGACAAACCTGTTGTCTGTGCGGTCAGTCCGATTTATGGGCTGTCTCGCCGGGGGATTACTATTGAATACCGTGGTTTTTGCACAAGAATCTGAAATGGCATTACCGGGTCCATTGGACGATATCACGGAACGAACCGTGGTGACCAATCACCGTTCACTACCCTACCAACCCATTCGAGAGGCTGATATTCTGTGGGAAAAACGCATTTGGAGGCTCGTGGATGTTCGGGAAAAAATTAACCAATCATTTTCCGCACCGGAATCGCCTTTGTTTCAAATCATTTTTGAAGCTGCCCTTGCTGGAGACCTTCCGGTATATTCCACGGAGAATGATCGTTTTACCAAACGTCTTGCGGTTTCTGATATTCAACGCCAATTGTATAAAACCGATACAATACTCACCATTGATGTGGTCACCGGTGATGACAAAGTACAGGTCATCCAAAATGAAGTGAGTTGGGAGGATGTAAAAAGATTCCGTATCAAGGAGTCGTGGTTTTTTGATGCCAAAACAGCAACCCTTCAACACCGAATACTGGGCATTGCGCCTTTACTCGAGGTTCGCGATGAAAATGGTGATTTCAGACTGGAGATGCCCTTGTTTTGGGTACACTACCCTTCCGCTCGTGCGTTGTTGGCACAGCACAAGGCGGTTACGCACAACGACAACTGGGCCAATAACACCACATGGGAAGATATTTTTGAGATGCGCTATTTTGCTTCCACCATTATAAAAGAAAACAACGTGCAAGACCTTCGGTTACAGGATATGTACTCGGGCCTCGATTTGGTGATGCAGGCAGAAAAAATTGAAGCGGAACTCTTCAACCGAGAACACGATGTGTGGAGTTGGTAGCATTCATTAATTCTTTTTTAAAACACATGGGGATATTCCAAACAGTTGGAATATCCCCATGTGTTTTAAAAAAGGTAATAACTTGGGAGGCCACGCTGTTTGACCCCAAAATGGGTACTTTTTTTCTCAGACGCGAACAACGAAGTGATTGCGAAAAAAAGTTACAGCAACAACCATTAGCAGTACATATCGTATGCAGCGCGCAGGTTGTCTGCGATGATTTGTGCAGAACGGCCCTCAATATGTCGGCGCTCTAAGATGTGTACCACTTGTCCGTCTTTGAGCAAGGCGATACTTGGGGATGACGGAGGGTAAGGAGCCAAAAACTCGCGAACTTTTGCAGTTGCTTCAGCATCTACCCCAGCAAATACAGTAAAAAGATTGGAGGGTTTTTTTTCGTTTTGGAGTGAAAGTTTTGCGCCTGGACGTGCCATAGCAGCAGCACAGCCGCATACGCTGTTCACAACAACGAGGGTTGTTCCTTCATGATTTTCAAAGAGCTGCTCTACCGCATCAGCGTTTGAAAGCGATTCAAAGCCAAAATCTGTCAGATCTTGGGCCATCGGTGCTGTTAGTGCTATCGGATACATAGTTATGTATGGGTGAGTAAATGTTTAGAAATGGTTGAACCACGAAGGTAAACATCAAAAATGGCCCCTTGGTTTTATTTTTGGTGAAAATATACGGAGAGGGTACATGCGTTTGGAATCTTTTCAGCAAGTGGCAGTGGCCAATAAACAAGAAAAAGCCGCAGCACACATTTGCGCCGCAGCTTATTTCCCTTGTATAATCTCATGAAAGATTTGTAATATCAGGTTGTCAATTTTTATAATATCCCCGTCGTCGTTTTTCAATCATTTATTGACAATACAAAGGTGCGGTATTGTTGTTTGCCTTGAAAGGACACTGAACGACCTATCATCGCCCGGTTTAGACCTTTAATTTTTTAATAAAAATAATATTAAAGTGTTGATTTTGTTTGTTTTACACACATCTGTTTGGGTTTAAATTGTCGGGTTATCGGTAGTGAATGTGGTATTATCCAAGTTACTTTTACCTAGTTCAAGAACGTATTTGACAAAAAAAGTAACTATTTTGGTGGTCGCGTCATGATAAAAAATTTGTTTTTTTGAACCAGACGCGACCACCAAAGTAATTATTATTACAAATCAATTACACCCCGTTTCAATTCTTGATAGGGCATCGTTGTTTGGAAAGCAATTTCCGGACATGGTTACAGTAGGAGCATATCGCTGTAAGTTTGGGTCGAATAATCCATTTTCCAAGAATTCTACCAAATCGTCTATTTCGTTGTTTGTCAGACCCAGTGGGCGGAAAAATCCCGAGATTTGACTGGCGGGCACTTCCGAGTTTTCTGGAATTCCGTTGTTGAAATATTCAACTACTTCACGCAAAGAGTTTTTACTGGCCCCGTGGAAATAGAAACCGACATTTTTAAGGTTGTACAATTGTGGTACCTTAAACTTGTGCATTTCATTTGGCACGCCGGTAAACCCTCCTCGTCCCAGGTTTCGTTTGTCGGATGCACCTGTTCTAAAAACGTTGTGACCGTTTTGATAAAGATTTTTGACACCGAGGGAAAAAAACTGGTGTGGGGAACTGTTCAGAGAAGGGCTATTATGACAATTTACACAACCCGCTTTGTCGAAAAAGAGTATGGCTCCTTTTTTCTGTTGTTCTGACATCGCATTTTTTTCACCTTTTACAAACCGTTGGAAAGGCGCCTGGTTCGTCAAAATTGTCCGAAAGTAGGCTGCTATGGCAAAACCACCCGTTTCCCGGCTGTAGCGCTCACTGACGGGTATCTCCGGAAATGCGGCATCAAACATTGCGGTGTAGCCGAGAGAGTCTGTCACGTCTTTGTTGATTACCTGCCGATGAACGATCAGAGCCCTTGTATTGTTGGCTTCCAAGCCCTCCAGTCCTTTCAAGTTGATTTCTACCAAGGTATCTTGACGCCAGGCAGACTCCGTCCCCACATTGACGTGGAAGGAACCAAAAGTGCCGGCCCACAGGGCATTGGTAACGTAGGTGAGGTTGATGGTAGGAAGTGGTCTTGCGCCCTGAGCATCTACTTCATCCCCCGTATAGAGAGGGTTTTTAGTGCGCGCTTCTCCCGCCGTTCCAAAGCCGAGCGCGCCATCTGCAATGCCCTGAAAGCGGCCTGCTGTAAACCCCCGGGAAGGGATGTGGCATGAGCTACAGGAGTAGGCGATTTTTGAAATGGGGTATGTTGGCTGTAATCCAAGGCCTGTTTCAAAAAAAAGCATTCGCCCCAATTCGACCTTGGCGGCAGTCACAGGGTTTTTAGAATCTTGGTTGGGAAGGGACGCAAAGTCGGTACTTTCCGGCATTGCATATCCTGTGTAAGATTCTGTTTTAGAGTGGATGTTCAACAAGTCCAACAGTTGCTGGTCGACACTTGCTTCTGAATCATGGATACAACCAAGGAAATAACCCGTGGTTGCGAGGAGAAAAAATAAGATGTAGGACTTTTTCATCTTCTAATGCATTTTAAGAGTGATCAAAAAGATAAATCACGTTCTCTTGGAGAGAAGTGTCTTACAGAGGCCCTAGAAGAAAGAGGAAATACTAAAATGGAATACTTACCACAAAAATAATGGTTTATGGGGATACTTATCGTGTAACAGCGAGATTTAAGGATATCTTAATTTTGTCTAAAACGACATAGGTGGCCTGCGGTCCGGCCCCCAAAGGCCCATTTTTTGTCTCAGAAGCGACCCTCTAAGTCGCTACAAAGTTGTTTGCCATGTATGAGCGGTTATTCACCGGCGGCTACATGCGACTTTTGTAGCGTTTCAAACGGAAACTTACGGATCAGTTTTTTCATGCCTGCATCAATTTCAGCATACGACAGTGGTTCCTTGGCGATATAGGTGATCATCAAGGAAATATGTTTGTGATGGGGCTGAAGTTGTTCGTAAAAAGCCTGTTTGTGTAATCTGTAGGCTTCACGCATCTGTCGTTTTAGACGATTGCGTTGGACGGCAGTTTTAAAAATTCGTTTTGACGCGGAAACAGCTAAGGTAGCGCAACCATGCTCACCGGCATGAGAAACAACCCAAACCACCCGCAGCGGATAGGCTACGAAAGATTGCCCGGTTTTAAAGAGCGTCGCAATGACTTTCCGGCTTTTCAGCCGTTCGTTACGATCAAAGGATTGAGAGGCAGGTGTGTCCACGATGGACTCAAAAGTAAGAATTTTGATCCGTATAAAAACAACAAAAACCCGTCCTGTGGCAAAGCACTACAGGACGGGTATGGTAAAAACAGTGTTTGAAACATCCCAAGAGTGGGGGTGTCACACACGGTTAATATTACTTGAGGCGACGCTCGTCTGAAACAGTGAGTTTCCAGCGACCTTGTTTCCGGCGGCGTGCGATGACTTTACGGCCATTTTTAGAGGCCATGCGCTCCCGAAAACCAAGTTTGTTTTTACGGCTGCGGCGTGATGGTTGAAATGTGCGTTTCATCGCTTACTCGACTTGTATAATGAATTATGTAAAAATTTGGGAGCGCAAAGGTAATTTGCTTTCTGAAAAAAGAAAGTATTATGGTGTATGTTTTTACAAAAAACAGTATTTTAATTAAAGTCAGCCATGGTTTTCAGCCAAAATTAGCAAAATGGGTACATAATTAGCGGTTAAAATTGTTTTAAACCCCCCAAAATTATGAACGGAGCGAATGATTACGCGTTACTTTGCAGCACAATAACATAAAAAAATGATGCGCAGCTATCTTCCTTCTCTCTGGGCTCTGGCCTCTTCTCTTTTGTTTTCTGTCACCCTTTTCTCTCAAAACCCAGTTAAATGGTCTTATTCGTCCAAAGATGCGGGTAATTGTCAGGTCGATTTGGTTTTTTCAGGCAATATAGACGACGGTTGGTACACCTACTCTCAATTTCTTGAAAGCGAGGATGGTCCTGTTGCAACCTCCATTACGTTCAGTCCCGGCCCCGGATACAAATTGTCGGGAAAGGCAAAGGAATCGGGTGGTATCATCAAGGTACATGACAAGGTATTTGACATGAACCTTACCAAGTTTAAGCACACGGCGGTCTTAACCCAGCGTGTAGAAATAACGGATCCTTCTAAGCCTATTACCGGCTACATTACTTTTATGACCTGCAATGACGAAATGTGCCTCCCCCCCAGGGATGTAGATTTTTCGTTTAAGATACCGGTATTGGCGAATTGTGGTGACAGACAGCCTGTTCCCACCCCGGTTCCCACGAATACGGATGGGCAAGTACCCACTCCGGGCAATGCGTCCGCACCGTTGGTACCTGGGGTAGGTACCGACACGGGTTCGGTATCCGGTGGCATGCAGGCTCCGAACGATGTAAATTTTAAGGGTTTTTTTTTATCCAAGCGCCCTGATATCCAAGCTACCCAGTTTGTGGGCAATTGTGATACGGTTGTTTCCGGGGGTAGTGGTGATGGATCTTCTTGGGTATCCATTTTCTTGTTTTGTTTTTTAGGCGGACTCATTGCGTTGCTTACGCCCTGTGTTTTTCCGATGATTCCGATGACGGTCAGTTTTTTTGTAAAACGATCCAAGGATCGCAAAACGGGGTTGCGAAACGCTTTTATTTACGCTGCGAGTATCGTATTAATTTTTGTAGCCCTAGGTTCGGCGGTTACCGCGGCTCTCGGTCCAACGGCGCTGAACGACATGAGTACCAACAAGTGGTTTAACCTTGGTGTGTTTGCGCTATTGGTGGTATTTGCTTTTTCCTTTTTTGGTTTTTATGAAATTTCACTTCCTTCCTCTTGGGTGAGTAAGAGTGATAAGATGGCCGACCGAGGAGGTTTACTCGGCACCTTTTTCATGGCATTTACCTTGGTTTTGGTGTCGTTTTCCTGTACGGGCCCTATTGTGGGCACCTTGTTGGTGGAGGCGGCACGCAGCAACGCAGGAGCGTCACTGATGGGTTTTATTCCCCTCAAACCAGCCATTGGTATGTTTGGATTCGGATTGGGTTTGGCCTTGCCTTTTGGCCTTTTCGCGATGTTTCCCGGTTGGTTGAATTCGCTGCCAAAATCGGGAGGATGGATGGACAACGTAAAAATGACGCTTGGATTGGTAGAATTGGCTTTGGCGTTCAAGTTTTTCAGTACGGCAGACATGGCAGAGCAATGGGGGCTGTTGAAATTTGAAACCTTTTTGGCGATTTGGTTGGTGGTAGCTTTGGTATTGGCAGCCTATCAATTTGGCGTGTTGGGATGGAAGGGCGCCAAAGGGCGTCCGGGTACTGTGCGTGCCCTCGTTGGTTTCACTGCCTTGGTATTTGCCTTGTATGTAGGTTGGGGATTGGTCAATTATCAGTCCTTGTCGCTATTGAGCGGACTGGCGCCGCCGGTACATTACAGTTACAAAAGCGGGGATGGAGAAGATGCCAAGCACCACGAGGGGCCCGGTTGCCCGCACAACTTAGATTGCTACCATGATATTGATGAGGCATTCGCGGAGGCCAAAAGACAAAACAAGCCCGTTTTTATAGATTTCACAGGTCATGGGTGTGTAAACTGCCGCAAAATGGAAGAGACGGTGTGGCCGCTGCCGGGTATTATTGAGCGGCTGCGGAATGATTATATCGTGGTATCGCTGTATGTGGACGAGAAGGTACGTCTTTTTCCCGACAACGAATTTGCCTATTTACTTGATCCAAAAACGGGCGAGAAGCTCCGTACCGTGGGATCGAAATGGAGTGCTTTTCAAGTAAATAATTTTGATGTGAGTGCCCAGCCCTATTACGTACTCATGCACCACGATGGGAAAACGTTGCTCAATCAACCCACAGACTACGCCAACGGACACGATCCAAAAGTGTACGAGGCTTTCTTAGCGTGTGGGCTACAAAATTTTAAGCTTGTGAATGAGGAGAAATACGGCGAGCGATTGGGTATCAAATAGCTCGGACGTTACTACCAAAAAACAATCAAGAGAGCAGGAAACACCGATGACTGATTTTCCGGTGTTTCCTGCCTTCCTACCATGGTCTTATCGGATCATTTCAAAACTTGCTTCTTTTACGTCTCTGGAATTTCCGCCGACGTAAACCTTAAAAATTCCTGCATCGGCTTTGAATGTCAATTCATTGTTCCAGTAAGAGAGATCTTTTTCTGTGAGTCGGAAGGAGATGGTGCGGCGTTCGCCTTTGGCGAGTTTTATCTTTTCAAATCCTTTTAATTCTTTTACGGGGCGTGCAATGTCTGCTGCAATGTCTTGGATGTACCATTGTACAACTTCTTCCCCGGCCAGATCTCCCGTGTTGCTGACGGTCACGGAAAG
>JBIPOY010000439.1:0-3158 GCA_044378705.1 Saprospiraceae bacterium | reverse complement strand
ATCTGGTTGAAAAGATCATCCGTGATATTGTCGGCGGCCACCGCTCTCTTGTGTTTGGCTCCAAAGCTCAGATGAGCATTAGCCAGAAACTCTGCCTTCCAAGAACTTATCTGCGCAGGTAAAAGTTGGTATTCCTGTGCCAATTCAGCAAGTGTCTTTCGCTCTTTGAGTGCCTCCAAAACAACCTCGGTCTTGAAGGAATCGCTGTGTTTGCGTCTCGTGTTTTTCATACGCAACTGCAAGTTTATGTTTTCTTAAGTTGCTGTCCAAATTTTGCCGACCACCTCACAATGTGGTAATGTTGCGTTTTCAGGACGACCTACTAATCACAATTTTTTATGAAAAACGCAACAAAAAAAAGAAACAATGCCAATTAAAATTAATGCAATAGAAATGAATTGGGCTTGAGACAATAACATTCCAAAATAATCATATTTCTTATTCAGCCTAATAAATTCAATAAAAAATCTCTCAAAGCCGGAAAGAATTAAATAAATTGAAAAGCTCATTCCTTGAATTCGGATATTCCAATTTTTAATGGCCAAAATTAGTAGGAAAAGTGTGAAACAAATTATTGACTCATAAAAGGATGTAGGGAATACAGGGTTTGCTAATACGTGGCAATATTTAAAATTACATCCTTCAATCCACTGACCTTTGTTTGCGACGTTATGAGGAAAATTATAGCTCCATAGCCAATCTGGAAAAAACCAGCTTTCAGGCTTAGGATCAGCAACCACTCCCCAATCGCCATCTCCACTAAAGTGACATCCAAGACGCCCAATTGAATATCCAATCAGTATTGCCGGGGCTGAAGCATCCAAAGCCGACAAAATATTAATTTTTTTTGCTCTAAAAAAAAGAATCAAAGCGATTGCTGCTCCAATGAGCCCACCATAAAATGATATTCCTGTGTATTTAAAAATAAAATCAAATATGTTATAACTAAAAAATATTTCATGCTTCTCTATTATTGCCAAAATTTTCGATCCGATAATACCTGCGATTGCAACAATAAAAAGAACATTGTTCCTAAAATTATGCGGCAAGGTAAAAACATCTCCGTTTTTAGAAATAATTTCAAGTTTCTTACTCAATTCGCGTTCAAAAACCAATGACGCAACAAGTATTCCAATAAATAGAAAAATTTCATATGTTTTAAAAATTGAAGTCCAATTGTCAGGTGAAAAACCAAAAATATCGTCAAAAAAATATGAGACATCCGGATACATAAAATTTTCCTTATTAAAAAAAGAACTTATCTTATTGCCTGGTAAAGAAATGTTCGACAACTGAAAAAGAAGCAATTCCAAAATAATAGCCATTTGGCATTGCATTTCTTTGATAATTGCCTCTTCCAATTCCAAAGGACAAGGTTGCGCCTGTGGGTATTCCTGCAAGATCGTTTGTTGAAATGGTATAACTGCCGGTGTCTGCTGACCGGATGTAATTGCGTACGGGACTTTCACTTAATTGTAGATGCAGATTCTCAGGCGAATTGGGGCTATATAAAATAGCAATCCCAACCCCGAATGTTGTGTTATTGGTATCCGGCTCCCAGGTTATAGTAGTTCCTGGAAAAATTACCGAGTTATTAGAAAAAGCCGGGCTGGTAATGGTCATCAATTTGGGAATATAAAAATTTGTGGAAAAACCTGGCAAATTATTTGCTCCAAATAATGCTACTGAGTTGGTAGTGCCGAACAAATCTTTTGCTCCGGTAGCTCCCAATGACCGATAATCAAAACTCGTATTTGTGTTAGTATTGATGTTTCCAAAAGTTAAAGTACCAAAGTCGCTTTTAATGCCTGCCTTACTATAGCCAAACCCTTGAATCATTATTTCTGGGCCTCTTAAATCCTGAATTGCAAGAGTTGCATATGATGATAGAATAGCGTAACCGTCGGTTGGAGCTTTAAGTAATTCCAGAATTTGAATTTCCGATGGCAATGCATCGCGTTGCGAGGCAAATACATCTTCTAAAAGTTTTTGTGTTGAATTATCTTTTGAACACCCAAAAGTATTCAGTAGCAGTATTGCAAAAAATATTTTTTTCATGTTTGAAAATTTTTTATGAACGTTTGGTTCGCCGGACCCTAAATCCAAATTTGGTTTATGATATTGTGGCAAGGACCTTTGATTTTTGATTAGTTTATTAGATAATACTCCAAAACCCAAGAATTTAGGAGTTTACAAATCTAAACATTTTCGTCTCCAATTATTTACTTATGCTTCATTACGGTTGTAAATGTGTTATTTGCAAAATTCTTCTTCAAAAAGGTCGCTCTCACATTGTGTTACCAGATACGTAAGTAATGCGAAGCTAGAAACATCAGCATAAGGATCCGATTTTGACCACGGAACAAGGGCTCTTGTTTTATAGACAGGGCGATAATTCGGTGTAGAAGTTGTACCACAAACAGGACTAGGAGATTCACAATCACCATTTGTGGGCATACAAGGTTCATAATATTTAACCACAATTTGGCCTCCATGGATTGTTGACCCACTTGAACTTGTAGGTATCGGGAATGTTACGGAGGTGCCTCCAGCAGTTGTGTTCAGGCAAATCTGAATTTCATAATATTCGGCATCACCTGGAAAGACTGGAACTTGCCTCGCTGTTCCTGCTTGTACTAATTCATCAAATTCAGGACTGTCTAAGAATTCGTTACAACACGTTTCGAACTCTACCCAAAGATAATAAGATGTACTTCCCTCAGGATTGTCCCTCTCCCCTAAAATGTTCGCCCCTATATTTGTGAGCGCCCCTGCCGGTACAGGAATTGAGCATATCCTACCAGGATAGGCAGGAAAAAAAGAAAGATCAATAGTGATAAACGATACTTGCTCATTTTCACATTCGCAACAGCAACCACAACCAAGTGAAAAAACTAGCCCTACTAAGAAAGTTGAAAAATTAGACGAGATAAATGCTATAGCCTTTTTCATGATTTTATATAGACGTTGTTAGTAGTAAAATCTCAATTCCTTGAACTGAGAAGATATTAGAGTTGATATAACTTTGATTTTGTAATGTATATTCCGGAGCATCTGCCCCCCCCAGGGCAAACGCATGAACGCGGATCCGGATAGGAATTATTATTCACGTGTTCAATCGGAGTATCTGTTCGCGATATGAATCAGTCCGATCAGCT
>JBIPOY010000108.1:0-9242 GCA_044378705.1 Saprospiraceae bacterium | reverse complement strand
GCCAGCGGGGTTGTGTACTCATTTAGTTCGTCTATTTTTTTGAGAATCTGGTCTTTATCGCTTTCTGCGGTCGCGTTTCGAAGCGACTGCAGCAGCGTTCGGGTGGTGTTTTTTTCTACAAGTGAGAGTACCGTATCGTTTTGTTGCAGAAATCTTTCACCGGACAACAGTAGGTTGTTGGCCTCATTGCGTGCCTCCAGCAATCCCCTGGCCACCATATCGACCTTGGCGTTTTGAATACTGTCCAGCAGCATCAGGGCCATCTCTTCCTCGCTGATGCCGTAAGTTGGGCGTATTTCCACCTGTGTTTCCAGGCCTGAGCGAAGTTCGCTGGCCCGCACCGTCAAAATACCATCGGCATTGAGTACGAATTGTATGTCAATTTTAGGCAACCCTGCGGGCATGGGCGGGATATTGCTGAGGGTGAATTCACCCAGCTTTCTGTTGTGCGCTACCAAGTCGCGCTCTCCCTGGAAAACACTAATTTTTAGGTTTTTCTGACCATCCACGCTGGTGGTGTACTGTCTTCCTGCTTTCGTGGGTATTTTAGAATTGCGGGGAATGATGATGTCCATCAGGCCACCGACGGTCTCTATGCCCAGGGACAGCGGAGTCACATCCAAAAGCAAGATATCTTGTTGGTTTCCGGCCAGGACGTCCGCCTGAATGGCGGCACCGAGTGCTACCACTTCGTCGGGGTTGATGTCGTCAAAAACGGGCTGTTTGAAAAATGCTGAAACAGCGTTCTTTACCAAGGGAACGCGGGTGCTGCCCCCCACCAGAATAACTTTTCCGATGTCTGAAATTTCTAGTTTTGCGTCTTTGAGGGCATTGGCGCAGCAGGCGAGTGTATTTTGCACCAGTGGCTGAATGAGACCTTCAAACGTACTCTTTGAAAGGCTGATTTTTGTGCCGTTCAAAATATGTTCAAAAGACTCCTGCCGGGACAGTGTTTTCTTGGCTTCTTCAGCAGCGAGTCTTATTTCTTGTCCAAAAGCCTTGTTGTTTTCTAAAAAATCAGCAGACAGTTCAAGTTGTTTCATCCAATGATTGACCACTAAGCGGTCAAAGTCATCGCCGCCGAGGTACGTATCACCATTGGTGGACAATACCTCAAAGATGCCGTCCTGAATTTGTAGAATTGAGACATCAAAAGTGCCGCCACCTAGGTCGTACACGGCTGTTGCACCTGCCTGGGTTGGGCTGTAAGCCAATGCGGCGGCGGTGGGTTCGTTGACAATACGCAGCACGTCAAGGCCGGCTAATTTTCCGGCATCCCGGGTTGCTTGGCGTTGGTTGTCGTTGAAATACGCCGGCACAGTGATGACTGCCTTGGAAACAGTCGTGTTCAAGGCTTGCTCCACCCGGGTTTTCAATTCTTTAAGGATCAAAGCACTGAGTTCCGTAGGGGTAAAAAAACGATCTTTCACGCGTATCTTCACCAAAGCATCGGTGTCGTCGTGTAGGATTTGATAGCCTAAGTAATTGGCGTGGGGGGCAACGTCTTTGAATGATTTCCCCATCAATCGTTTCACGGAAAAAATGGTGTTGGCCGGATCGGAGATTAGTTTTTCTTTGGCGGCATCGCCAACAACAACAGATTGTTCTTGATCAAAGTGCACCACGGAAGGCACCAAAGCACTTCGGAGATCGCTGCCTTTAACGCAATGTGGAACGCCATCTTTGATATACGCCACGAGACTATTGGTTGTGCCAAGATCGATCCCAACGATTAATTCAGTTGACTTAAGGATATTACCGTCTTTCAGGTTGATTGAAAAAGTTGCCATAAATGCTCTACTACGTCGGTTTTTGTTTTAAGTAACTGTTTGTAACTGGTTCCGTTCACCACACAACGATAAGCCGCCCAATCGGAGCCACAAAGGTAAAACAGCGCAAGGTTGAAATGGTTGGGTTACTGCTGATATCGCAGTAAAGACGAAAAAATGGCAGCCGTTAGAGTTAATAACCCTGGCTCTCAATTGGTTTCTTCCCAAAATACGGGTAAAGTTGAAGAGAACGGCTGCCAGAACATTAAAAGATGTGCTCAAATGTAAAGCATCGATTCTACTTATACAGGTTTTTTTTGTAATAATATTTTCATTATAGGGGTATTAATGGGAATTTTCAAATGAATTACGTTCAAAATTGATCAAAATTGAACGATCTTTGCAGTTGAAAAGATGAAATTCTATACCTTAAAAATAGCTGAAATTCGCCGCGAAACTGCTGATTGTGTGTCAATTGCATTCGAGGTACCCACTGACTTGCGTCCTGTTTTTACCTTCACCCAGGGACAGTATGTAACCCTTCGGACGTACATGGACAACGAGGAGATTAGGCGTTCATACTCCTTGTGTACCGCTCCGCAGGAAGGGGAATTGCGTGTGGCGGTTAAGAAAGTAGAAGGGGGTGTTTTTTCTACTTTTGCCAACGAGATGCTTCGCAAAGGTGATGTGTTGGAGGTGGCGCCACCGGAGGGTCGCTTTTTTCCTCAGAACATCGTCTTGGCGCCTTTGGATCACTGTGTATTGTTCGCGGCTGGGTCGGGTATTACCCCCATTCTCTCCATTGTAAAGTCGGTGTTGATTTCAGCGCCGAGTACCCGGATTACCCTCTTTTACGGGAATAAGAACGCTGCTTCGGTGATCTTTCGCGAGGAAATTGAGGGTTTGAAAAACCGCTACATGGGCCGACTCCAAGTTGTGTATATTCTGAGCCGGGAGCGCGTTGATACCGCCTGGCAGCACGGGCGAATAGACGAACCCCGCATGGAGTTATTGGTTGAAAAAATACCGGACATCCTGCATGGTGACCATTTTTTTGTTTGTGGTCCGGAGGCAATGACCATAGCTGTTCGAGAAACCCTAGAAAAACACGGAGTTTCAAAAGCCAAAATTCATTTTGAATTGTTTGGTGCTGGTAAGAAAGAGACGGGTGGTGCGTCGGTTGCCGTTTCAGAGACGGTGGTTGCCCACGCTGAGATTCGATTGGACGGCGTTTTGTATGATGTTCCAATCCATGAAGGACAATCGGTATTGGATGCAGCAATGGCTGCGGGTGCTGATTTGCCCTTCGCATGCAAAGGAGGCGTGTGCTGCACCTGCCGCGCAAAACTGACGGAAGGTAAGGTGTCCATGGAGGTAAACTACGCACTGGATCCGCATGAAGTTGAGGCAGGATATATCCTGACTTGTCAGGCCCAACCCACCACAAAAACAATAAAAGTTGACTTTGATACCAAGTAGATAGTATCTTAGTGTTGACGACAAATCAAGGTTAATAACCAAATAAAACGCCACAAACACGACTACGTATGACCCAATTGCTGCATTTGGAAGATCGTTTTCAAGCACGTATAGACGCCGAGCAAAAGATTGAACCCAAAGACTGGATGCCGGATGCTTACCGGAAAACATTGGTGCGCCAAATATCCCAACACGCTCATTCAGAGATAGTGGGGATGTTGCCGGAGGGAAACTGGATCACCCGAGCACCCAGTCTCCGGAGAAAAGTAGCACTGCTCGCAAAAGTCCAAGATGAGGCAGGTCACGGGCTTTATTTGTATGCTGCCGCTGAAACCTTGGGGGTTAGCCGAGATCAAATGTATGAAGAACTACACAACGGTAAGGCAAAGTACAGCTCTATCTTTAACTATCCGACCCTTTCTTGGGCTGACATTGGGGCGGTCGGCTGGCTGGTGGATGGAGCAGCCATCATGAACCAAGTGCCCCTGTGTAAGTGTAGTTTTGGCCCCTACGCACGTGCGATGGTGCGGGTTTGTAAAGAAGAGAGCTTTCATCAAAGGCAAGGTTTTGAGATCATGATGACCCTGGCCCATGGAACGCCTGCCCAACACCGTATGGCCCAAGAATCGCTCAATCGGTGGTGGTGGCCGTCTATGATGATGTTTGGCCCCAACGACGATGCCTCACCGCACTCCGCACAGTCCATGCGGTGGAAAATAAAACGCTATTCAAACGATGAGCTGCGGCAAAAATTTGTTGATGTCATGGCAGAACAGGCCGCTGTGTTGGGACTTACCATACCTGACCCCGACATGCAATGGAACGCTGAACGTGGCCACTATGATTTCGGAGCAATTGACTGGAAAGAATTCGATGAAATTCTCCGTGGCAATGGCCCTTGCAACAAAGAACGCTTGGATGCCCGAAAAAAAGCCTGGAACGATGGCGCTTGGGTGCGTGAAGCCGCCACAGTATTTGTAGAAAAAAGAAAGTCTATGCCGTCTTAGTTGATACAGCTCGTAACATTCGTGTTTATTCGCCAATGGATCGGGGCTTTCGGGCACAGGTCTTTCCAGTAGAAAATACCAAAAAGGTTTATCATACCATTTTACCATACCATGAACACAGAATTTCCGCTCTGGGAAGTATTCATACGCTCGCATGGAGGACTCAACCACAAGCATGTGGGTTCCTTACACGCTGTCGACGCCACCATGGCCCTTGAAAATGCACGCGACGTGTACACCCGTCGCCAGGAAGGCGTTTCTATTTGGGTGGTGCCTTCCCTTGCCATCACCGCCTCAGACCCATCAGACGCCGATGCGTTTTTTGAACCGGCAAAAGATAAAATTTACCGGCATCCAACTTTCTATGAAGTGCCCGACAACGTAAAACACATGTAAATGAAGGGAGGGAAACCCTTTTCAGGAACTTCTTCCCCCGTCTATCTATGCAGCAATACTTACTTCACATCGCCGACAACGCCCTCGTTTTAGGACACCGCCTTTCTGAATGGTGCGGCCATGGCCCTGCCTTGGAGATAGACATGGCCATGACCAATATCTCGCTCGACCTGATCGGCCAAGCAAGAAATCTATACCAATATGCCGCTGCCTTGGAGGGTCAGGGAAAAACAGAAGATGATCTTGCATACCTCCGTGATGTGCCGGAATTTCGGAATGTCCTGTTGGTGGAGCAACCGAACGGCGACTTTGCACACACCATTGCGCGACATTTTTTATTCGATGCCTACCATTATTTTTTTCAGCAAAAACTTTGCGAAAGCCAGGATCAGCAGCTGGCGGCTATTGCTGAAAAATCATTGAAAGAGGTTGCTTACCACCTGCGGTGGACCAGTGAATGGGTCATCAGACTTGGAGATGGAACCCCTGACAGTAAGGGACGTATGCAAGAGGCCATCAATCATTTATGGTCATTTCGCGGGGAACTACTCACCCCGGCGCCCTATGAAATAGATGCCGTTTCCGCAGGGTACGGGGTTGATTTGGGGGACATCAAAACAGCCGTGGAACATAAAATTTTTGAAGTGCTGGAGGAGGCCACCTTGGTTCAACCCGTGGATGGCTGGATGCATTCCGGTGGTAAAACGGGTCGTCACAGTGAGCATCTTGGGTTTATTTTGGCAGAAATGCAGTTTTTACAACGCGCTTATCCCAACTCGGCATGGTAGTAGTATCTGTAGGGCAAATATCGGACTCAAACGGCCTTTTAGAAGAGCAAAAGGTAACCCTGTCACGTCTCTGGGCAGCACTGGAAAACGTTTGTGATCCTGAAGTTCCCGTACTCAGTGTACTCGATCTTGGGGTTGTACGCAGCGTGACCCTTCGTCAGGATGGCGCCGAATTAACCTCTAATATTGAATCAAAACAGCAATATACCATCGTGCCAACCCAGGAGTCATCGTTGGTCATCGTTCAAATTACGCCCACCTACACCGGGTGCCCTGCCATTGGTATGATGGCAGCCAACATACAAATAGAGCTTTTGGCCCATGGATTTGACAACGTCCGGGTAGTAGAAGTGCTTTCACCTGCTTGGACAACAGATTGGATGTCGGAAGCAGGCAAACAAAAGCTCTTGGCCTACGGTATTGCTCCCCCACAAAACAAGGCGAGAATAGAGAAGATGTTGTTTGCGGATACGTCGGTCGCTTGTCCCCAATGTGGTTCGGAAAACACCACCTGTATTTCGGAATTCGGTTCCACCGCCTGTAAATCACTGTTTCGCTGCCTTGATTGTCGCGAGCCCTTTGATTATTTTAAATGTCATTGAGTGTTTCAATGCACGTGTTCGAACATAAATAACCATGGCTACAGCCGATCAAGTACTCCATAAAATGCTTGCCAAGGATGCCTTTTCCCATTGGCTGGGCCTCCAAGTTGAATCCGTAGGGGAAGGTTGGTGTAGGCTTCATTTTGAAGTGCGTCCAGACATGCTCAATGGCTTCGGTATTGTTCACGGCGGGGTTGTTTTTTCTGCCTGTGATTCCGCGTTTGCCTTTGCCTGCAACTCCCATGGGCGTATCGCGGTTGCTTTGGATGTTTCCATCACCTTTACGCAATCGGCTAAGGCGGGTGAAATCTTGATGGTGGAAGCAACAGAACAGTATCTTGGCAACAAAACCAGTGTGTACGAGATCAAAGCAACCAATGCAGCAGGAGGGTTGGTCGCTCTATTCAAGGGAACCGCTTACCGTACGGCTAAGCCTGTTTTGGAAGAGTAGTTTTTCGGCCCCATCATCGTAACGCTTCCGGTAGTTACACATACAAGATAACAACATGAACAATGTATATTTAATTGACGGTATCAGAACACCCATCGGTAATTTGGGGGGAGCATTGTCTGGGGTGCGGCCCGATGATATGCTCGCGCTTGTCCTGAAAAATCTGCTGGAAAGACATCCCAACCTTGATCCAACCTTGATCGGCGATGTCATCATTGGTTGCGCCAACCAAGCCGGAGAAGACAATCGAAATGTTGCCCGCATGGCTACCTTGCTCGCTGGGCTGCCGGTAGAAGTGCCGGCGCAAACCGTCAACCGTCTCTGCGCATCCGGGCTCTCGGCGGCCATAGATGCCGCACGCGCCATCATGACGGGCGATGCCGATGTGATGATTTCCGGAGGTGTGGAGCAGATGACCCGTGCACCCTGGGTTATTTCAAAAACTTCCAGTGCTTTTGGAAGAGATGCACAAATGTTTGACTCTTCTTTCGGCTGGCGCTTCATCAATCCGTTGATGCAACAGATGTATGGCACCGAAGCCATGGGTGAAACGGCTGAAAACCTCGCAGCCCGCGACAACATCAGCCGGGCAGACCAAGATGCCTTTGCCGTACGTTCGCAGCAAAAAGCCTGGGATGCGCAGCGAAGTTTCTTACTCGATCTAGAGATAATGCCCGTTGAAATACCTCAAAAACGCGGAGAAACCATCGTTTTTAACCGCGATGAATTTATTAAACCCCAAACTTCTGCGGAAGGCCTCGCCAAGTTGCGACCTGCTTTCAGGAAAGACGGAACCGTTACGGCTGGCAACGCATCCGGTCTCAACGACGGGGCTGCCGCGCTACTTTTTGCTTCGGAAGCCGCTATCACGGCACATAATTTTCAGCCGTTGGCGCGCATTGTCTCCATGGGTGTGGCCGGCGTACCACCCGAAATTATGGGTATTGGTCCGGTTGCGGCCACTGAAAAGGCGTTAAAAAAAGCAAAACTGGGCATTGCAGACATGGATGTTATTGAACTCAATGAGGCCTTCGCTGCCCAAGCACTCGCCTGTACCCGCACGTGGGGTATCCCCGATGATGATCCCCGTGTCAATCCCAATGGAGGCGCTATTGCCTTGGGCCACCCCTTGGGAATGAGTGGCGCCCGTATTCTCCTCGCAGCGGCTCGAGAGCTAAATCGAAAGCATAAACGGTATGCGCTGGTCACCATGTGTGTCGGGGTTGGGCAGGGATATGCCGTGGTGATTGAACGAGTGTAAACCCAAAATGGCGTTTTTAACGTCTTTCTCCACCGCCTTTTCAAAATTCTTTCGCGATCAGTACCAAAAACGTACCTTTGTTTTGTTGCCAAATAAATTATACCATGAAGAACGATCGATCCGGCCCTAAGTCAGGCCCGAAAAGAGAGCGGAAACCTGACTCAAAACCTTCCACCAAGCGTGAGCCTCGGTCGGGCGATGCAGCTGCTCCCAAAAAAGACTATACATCTGATGCCAAATCGGGTGTCGGTTCCGCCGCAAAAAGGGAACAAAGGCTCGAGTTGGAATCGAGTCTGAAAAAGGACTTTAGATCCCAATCTAAATTGGGTGCCAAAACACCCCTAAAAACAAATTCCAGACGCGACGCAGATACACCAAATGTCAAAAAAGACTTTGGTGCAGAAGCCAAACAATCGCCTAAAAAAGAGACCGGTGGCTCCTTCAGTCCGAAATTGGGCCTCACTAGGCCCGGCCCCAAAGCTCCGGAAACCCGAAAAGCTTCCGCAGACATAAAACCGGACCGCGGGCCAAGTCAGGCTTTTCCGGCCAAACGATACATCAATGTTTACCTCGCGCTGGGCAGTAATATGGGCGACCGAAAAAATAATTTGTTGCAAGCCGCAATGTCCATTGATAAAAATATAGGAAAAATTGCCCGAAAAAGCCGTATTTACGAAACAGAACCTTGGGGTAAAACAGATCAGGATTCCTATCTCAATCAAGTGTTGATGGTCAATACAACCCTTGATCCGCGTGATTTGTTGGAAGTCATCACCCATATTGAGGGAGAAATGGGTCGCGTGCGGACAGAAAAATGGGCGCCACGTACCATTGATATTGATATCCTTTTTTATGGAAAACGGGTTATTCGCGACAAGGGATTGGATATACCACACCCCGAGTTACACAAAAGGGCTTTCGTTTTGGTGCCCCTCATGGAAATTACCCCCGAACTCGAACACCCTGTACTCAAATTGCCCATTGATGAACTGTATATGGCCTGTAAAGATCCGGCTGAAGTGGTCATGGTAGATTAACAGGCACCTTTATCCGCCATTTAGAATGCTATTACCGTATCAGTTTATCGCCGTCGAAGGAAACATAGGCGTGGGTAAGACGACCCTCTGTCAGCGTATGGCGCAACAGTTGGGTTGCGCTTTGTTGTTGGAGCAGTTTACCGACAACCCATTTTTACCCCCTTTTTACGAGCAACCCGAGCGTTATGCCTTCCCGGTAGAACTGTTTTTTATGACAGAACGCCACAAGCAATTGCTGGAGCATTTTGCGCACCCCGACTTTTTTACGCCTTTTACGGTATCAGATTATTTCTTTGTAAAAACCTTGTTGTTTGCCAAAAACAACTTGAACGAAGCAGAACTCCGGTTGTTTCAACGGCTATTCACCGTGTTGAACGCTACGTTTCCAAAGCCGGATTTATTGCTTTACCTCCATCGCCCCGTGGAGGTGCTGATGCGTCAAATCAAAAACC
>JBIPOY010000438.1:0-3161 GCA_044378705.1 Saprospiraceae bacterium | reverse complement strand
CTTTCATAGCTCCTGCTTAGGTTGTTCTGGGTGATGGAAAAAAGCCCTTTTTCAGCCTCGTCGAGCAGGGTGAATACGTCTGTTGTGTCCTCGTAAGCATCCTTGATGGTGGTCGTACTCACTCGGATGAGCTCGCGTTGTATGTGCTTCTGGGCAATAATGCGGGCATGGTATTCTATGTTGGCCGCCGAGGCCACTCGGTGCGTGAGTTCTACCAAATAATAACCGCCTCCAACTTTGTCCAACTCTCCGCCCTTTTTCAACTCTTCGGTAACCGTTAGCAAGTCCACCGGGTTGGAGCGCTCAAACAAGCGAATGATCGCTTGATAGATGAGCTGGTGGGGCTCGGTGTAGAAACTCTCCGAGCGTAAAATATCCATGACCAGGGGCAATGCTTCCCGATCAAGCATCAAGGCGCCCAATACCGCCTCCTCGAGGGGAATTGCCTGGGGTTGTATTTTCCCAAATACGTAATTGGATAAACCATCGTTGCCTTGGGCCTGACGACGTTTGCTGCGGTCTCCTCCTGGTTGGTTCTGTTGGCTGTTGCCTATTTCTGCCATGGATGCAATATTGTTGGGGTTTTCTAAGGGTAAAGGACAAACATAGCTTTTTTGACAGCAAATTTTGGTTTTCAAACAATCCGTATGGGGTTACACTGTGGAGAAACCCCTTGTTTGGTGTGTATAACTTCCAAAATACGCCGGGTTACCAACACCCGGACGTGATTACCAACATACATTCGTCCGGCATCCACCCGCACTTATTTTCTTGATAAGCACGATATTAGCTTGTTCCAGCTTGTTGTAAAGGGCTTTTTTGGGGCCATTTGGCCACTGTTGAAATTTATTTTTCAACAGTGTAAAAGTTTTATGGTGACCCAATGTAACGGTCAAAAATGACAGTTTTTGTTTGGTATCTACGCAGGTGGTCAAAACTATCGGCGCCCCCTCTTCCGCTTGGGTGAGTGCTCCTTCGTACAGGCCACCATGGACCAAAAATAACGCTGCATGGTGGCTGCAAGTACGTAAAAGGGGAAAAAAAAGCAGCTACCTGTTCAACAGATAGCTGCACCGAATGTTTGTTGGGTCACAAGGACTCGAACCCTGAATAACAGAACCAAAATCTGCTGTGTTACCATTACACCATGACCCAATCGCGCTCAAAGCGGGTGCAAAATTAGACTGATTTTTTATTTTGTCAAACCTGACAGCAAATTTTCTTTTTGTATTTTATCCTTGAACGTCTCTTTTATCAAAATATCGCCCAAAAACAAAGAAAAATAAGCGTATTTGCGTTGTTTTTAACGAAAAAAAAACGCCAAAAAAGAGTAGAGACAATTTTACGTGCGTAAAAAATACCCTGTTATAGCTGCCGAATCCAGTATTGTGTCCTATACACGGGCCCAATATAGCCTCGAACGACGAGTGTGTTTGGGTCTCCTTCTTTTAGCCAGAGTTTACAATTGTACCACTTGCCTTTTTCAGGATCAAGAATACTGCCTGATTGATAAAAACCTTCTTTGCGAAGCATGTCTGTCAGTAATACCATGCCCAAAACGGGTTGGTTGTTTCGTTCCCCGGGGCATTTGTCACAACGCTTGTCGGGTGGTGATTGGAGGAGTTTTACGACCTTGCCGTACAACTTATTGCCGGATTCAAACAACTCGATGTGGCTTTTGGCCTCTCCGGTTTCATCGTTGATGGTTTTCCAGACGCCTGTGATGGTTTGGGCGTGGGTAGTGGAGGACATCAAGTAAATAAAAAGAAAAAGACAACTGTATTTCATGACTATTGGTGGTTACTAAGTTACGGTTGATGTTATCGTCCACACAAAGTGGTTGTGCAGGAAGTGTGATTGCAATCAAAGCATCAAAATCAATTTCAGCACCGTCTAACAAGGTGATGACTTGGATGTGATGGGCGTGAAAAAGCCTTGTTGAGCGCTGTTAGCACAAAACAAGGCCTTATTGTTCGCGGACCGAATGAACGGTTATACGCCGGCCTGATTTTTCAAAAGTGTTTTCAACTTTTTGAGTTTCGGACGGCTTTTGCCGTGTGAGCCACGACAAGTTTTGCCACGCTTTGTCTTGAAATCTCCTTTTCCCATGTGAGGATCTGTAAATTTTATTGGTTAATCTGTAACAACAGAGTGCAAAAGTAATAAAATGTTGGTTCCAACCCAAAGAAAAACGACCCGGTGAAAAATTGAGTGGTCTTTTTTACTTTTGAAGGTGTCTGATTTTATTGTTTGTCCATTCTTATTTCCTGAATACTGAGGCTGTTGCCGCTTACTTTCAGGTAGAGATACACCCGGTAATCACCGGTAACAGCCGAAAGATTGCCAATGCAATACTGGTCGCTACTTTCGCGGCTGGTCCCTTTGTGGACTTGGCTGAAAGACTTTGGCTTGTTGGCATCAAAGAAGGATCGAAGCACACCGGCGGCTTTGGCTTTGGGATAAATTTGCTCCTTGTCCTGAATAGATATCTCCACGTTGTCTGAAAAGTATTTTGACAAAGTTTCAACATCACCGGTATTCAAGGCCGCAGAAATGGCATCGAGCCCGGAGGAGCCCTGTGCAAAAAGAAATGCGGGAGCAAATAAGAGAACAAAAATTAGATTTTTCATGTGCGAACCTTTTAGATTTCCTCCTCAAGGGAAGGGTTAGTTGTAACAGCACTTTCGGATACTATAACTAAGAAATATCCGGATTTAGTATAAACGCAACGTTAAAGCTCCAAAGTATGTTCCTTTAACCCCGTTTTGTAGGATACAACAAATGAGATACAGCCAATAGTTCTCTGACAGCAACGCGGCATCCTCTATAACAGCACCTACCGTGCCAATTTTAGGTGGGCGTATGGGTAGGCGTACATTCCATGCCGGGAGGCCAATCAAGTGTTGCGGCTTCTTCGGTGCTTACTTTCCAAAGTTGAGCCTTGGTTTTCAGCAGTTTTTCGGCCACATCGCGCTGCCGAATCCCCAATTCGATCCTACCCCGGTCCCCAAATTCTTGCGCAACAATGTCTATGTCAAGTTTTTTTATTGTGTGCATCAGATCAGGCATCAGTGCATAATCAAAATGAATACAAAAATTGTCTTGTACAATTTTTTCCAGTACAGTGGCATGTCGGAGTGCTGCTGCCGCAGCCTCCCGGT
>JBIPOY010000107.1:0-9276 GCA_044378705.1 Saprospiraceae bacterium | reverse complement strand
AAAAGAAGGGCCGAGAGTGTTGGCCAATGTGGAAAAGTTCAAAGAAGCCCTGGAAAGTCGCGGATATGAGCCATCCAAAATGAACATTGAGCTTTCAACAGACCCTCATGGGAAGCATACAGAATCACGATGGGGTGCAGAGTTTCCCAAAGCCGCCTCGTGGTTGTTTTAGGCCTCACCGTTGTTTTGAATGGCCAAAGCCTTACCCAATAGCATAATGGCATTGTCTAAAAAAGCAGGAATGAGGGTATTAAAAGTCCGCAATATTTTTTGTGGGTTTTTTAAATCACGCATCATACGTTCATATCGTGCTTTTCCGTGCTCTTCTTCTATAGATTTTCGGCGATCTTCCTCCATAAAATATTGGTGTAAACCGTCTGGGTCCGCTTCCGGATGAAACTGTGTACCCATCATTTCCGGGCTAAACCGAACAGACATGATGGCGCGCTCAAAATGGCTGTTCGAACGAAGTTTTTCAAGACATAAAATATTGGCGCCCATTTTTTTAAAACGCGCATGATTGGGCTTCGTTACTTGGAAACGTCGAAAGTCTGCTATGTAAAAAGGATCGGGCAATTCCTTAAAAAATGGCTCCTCCTTCCCGGAATGGGTCTTGTGTACAGGGTAGGTTCCGAACGACATTTTATAGCGCTGCGACACTTCACCCAGTCCGAAGTGATGACAAGCCATCTGAAAAGAGTGGCAAATAAAAAAAACATATTTTTTGGATGCCGTCGAATTTCGGTTGTGTTGCCACAACGACTCAATCAGGTGATAAAAGGGTGCTTGCCAAACGCCACCATGCTCTAATGGGTCGCCGGGGCCTCCTGAAAATATATATATGTCATGAGAAAGATCGGGGATCTCGCACTTGACACGCACATCAAAATGGCTAAGATCAAGGATGCCAGCATAGCGCGCAACAATACTTTTAAGCATCGGGATGCCACGGTTGGCTTCTCCATTGTACAAATCAATAAGAGCAATTCGGAGCATAAACTTCAATTACGACAACGCGTGAGTACGACCTATTCAGTTTCTTTTGCAAAGGTCGGCTATTGTGGCGGGATTTATCCGTTGGGGTCGCTTTTTGATTTGGCAGGGCATTTACAAAAGCGTAGTTTTGCAGCCTGTTCGCTGTAAACAACATTGATTTTCAATTTTTTACGGTATTCCAACTGAAATCAGCGCAAAATCCTTCAAATATACTATTTTCGGGAAAATCTTGTCATGATATCCCCTTTGCTTTAAGATACTAACCTTTAAATCACCCAAACATGGAATTCGTTTCAGAAGAAATAATTGATGCCATCATTAACGAATTAGAGGCCTTTGACGACGAGCAATATGAGGAACAAATGGAAGCCTTCGCCGAAGCGCAGCCGGTTCTCTTTGCATGGCTTTTCAGCGAGCATTTTGAGTTGTTGAACGAAGACGAAAAAGGTTATCTGCAATATCTCTCTCTCATCGCCTGGCGCTCTATTATGAGCGTAAACAGCGAAGTAGAGGCTGTTTCAGAGGAGCAAATCGGCGAAGCCGAAGAGGCCAATTATGCGCTGTTGGAAGCTTCCAAGGCACAGGATTTCCGAGATCGTCTGAACGAGTTTTTTGAAGGAAGCGATCAGGAAGATCTACTTGCTTTTGCCGAAGAAGCTGTTTTGGAAGACGAGGACGAGCCGGAATCCCTGGTTTCAAAAGAAGCCCGTGAACCCATCTTTATTGCTGTGAAAACCTTGGTGGACGCGCTGACCGGCGAAAAATAACATAAAAACTGGGTGACTGGTTAGGTTTAAGCGGGGTGGATTTCAGCGGTTTTAATTTACACTGTAATCCACCCCCAACATTGCTAGGGCTCCCAAAAATTCATTGCCCACCCTCACCTGTTTACCCTTGGAAGTAAACGCCATTTTTTCTTTGTTTTGGCGATCAATGATGAGCTCCATCTGTAGGGTATGTCTCCCCTTGTGGGCTGCACATAGCTTTTCAATACGGTTGATGAGATCAACAGATAGGTTTTCAACGGAAATCCGAAGCGTAACGGATATTGTTTTTTCTTCGCCGATGGTTTCCAACAACCGAACATTCAATACCTTGAATTCAAACTCATCTGAGTTGTATCGCTGCTTGTATTCTCCTTCCACGTATATACTGGTGCCTTCCTCAAAGAAAGTTTTAAACTTGGCATAGTTCTCAGAAAACAGTGCAATTTCAAGCGACCCCGTGTAATCCTGAATGGTAAAACGCCCCCAGCCGGTACCTTTCTGACTGATGCGATGTTCGGCTTTCATGACAAATCCTGCCACATTCACTTTTCTGCCTTTGTATTGCTCCACCTGATCAAGCGGTGTAGCAAAATGCTCCCATTCATACCGAAAGTCGTCAAGCGGATGCCCACTGAGGTAAATACCAATGACGTCTTTCTCCTTCTGAAGTTTGTAAATGAGTCCCCAATCGTTGGCCTTGGGAACGGTTGGCTCCGGAATACTAACCGATGAAGATAAATCGCCAAAAAGCGAATTTACAGACATCAATTTATCCTCTTGATGGGAACTTCCATATTTTAACAGGTTTTCAATGAAGCTATCAAATTTGTCAACTGCGGTAAAAAAGGCACTGCGCTCCAGACCAAAGCTATCAAAAGCGCCGGCATAGGCCAAGTTTTCCATAACACGTTTGTTGACGGTTCGGAGGTTGATCCGGCGCATAAAGTCAAAAACATCTCGAAAGGGGCCCTTTTTTCGCCGTTCTTCAATGAGGGTTTCCATCGCGGCCTCTCCAACGCCTTTTACAGCACCCATACCGTACCGAATATCTCCCTTTTTATTGACTGCGAAATTGATCAGTGATTCGTTTACATCCGGGCTTTTTACGTTGAGGCCCATGCGTTTGCACTCTTCCAGAAAGAAGGTTATTTTTTCAATATTACTCTGTGCATGTGTGAGTACAGCTGCCATATACTCAGAGGGGTAATGGGCTTTCAGATAAGCTGTTTGGTAGGCAACAAAAGCATAGCAAGTCGAGTGACTTTTATTGAAGGCGTACGAAGCGAAGGCCTCCCAATCGGTCCATACTTTCTCCAGCACCTTTGCCGGGTGCCCTTTGGCCATGGCGCCTTCCATAAACTGTCCCTTCATTTTATTCAAAACGCTGATTTGCTTTTTACCCATGGCTTTTCGCAGCACATCGGCGTCGCCCTTGGAAAACCCCGCTAGTTTCTGGGACAGCAGCATAATCTGCTCCTGGTACACAGAGATGCCATACGTGTCTTTGAGGAATTCCTCCATATCCGGCAAATCATACGCAACGGCCTGTCGTCCGTGTTTACGCGCAATAAAATCAGGAATATACTCCAGTGGTCCCGGGCGATACAGAGCATTCATGGCGATGAGATCGTCAAATTTATCCGGTTTGAGGTCTCGAAGGTATTTTTGCATACCGGCACTCTCAAACTGAAAGGTGCCGTTGGTTTCCCCGCGTTGGTAGAGTTCGTAGGTTTTTGCGTCATCCAGCGGAATGTCGTCTATGCTGATTTTGACACCGTGGTTTTGCTCAATCAGAATGAGGGCGTCTCGTAGAATAGTGAGGGTTTTTAGCCCCAAAAAATCCATTTTAATAACCCCGGCATCCTCAATAATAGATCCTTCATATTGCGTAATCAGCAGCTCGGTTTCTTTAGAAGCATACACCGGAATGATTTCGGTGAGGTCTTTTGGTGCGATGATGATACCGGCCGCGTGGATACCGGTTCCCCGTACAGATCCTTCAAGAATCATGGCTTCCTTGAGTACCATACCCTCAGGCGTGTTTTCTGCCGCCAAGTGCTCCCGAAGTTTTTTGGCATTTTCAAGGTCTTCCCCGGAAAGGTTTTCTTTTTCAGACAATGAGCCAGCACCGGAAATAGGTGCTGTAAGCACGCGCTTGAGGGAAATACCCGGTTTGTCTGGCACCAGTTTTGCCAAGGCATTGGCTTGGTCGAGCGGCAAGTCAAGCACCCTCGATACGTCTTTAATACTCATTTTAGCAGCCATCGTACCGTATGTCACGATTTGTGCTACCTGTTGTTTACCATATTTTTGCACCACATAATCAATAACCTTCTGGCGGCCTTCGTCGTCAAAGTCCGTGTCAATATCGGGCATAGACTTACGATCCGGATTGAGAAAACGCTCAAAAAGCAACTGATACTTAATAGGATCAATGTTGGTAATGCCGATACAATACGCCACGGCGCTGCCTGCCGCAGAGCCACGTCCCGGACCAATGAATACACCGATGTCTTTGCCATGGTTGATAAAGTCGGCCACGATTAGGAAGTAGCCGGCGAAACCCATTGTCCGAACGGTATTCAATTCAAAATTGAGTCGCTCCTCTACTTCGGGCGTCAATTCTTTGTAGCGTTTTTTTGCCCCCTCAAAGGTCAGGTGTCGCAGGTATTCATCTTGGGTGTGAAAATGGTGCGGGATAACAAAGTTGGGGAGTAGGATATCCTGCTTGAGCTTCAGGTGATCACACTTGTCCACAATTTCAAGGGTGTTGTCCAAAGCCTGTGGAACATCGCCAAACAGTTGCCCCATCTCCGCCTGGGTCTTAAAATAGAATTGGTCGTTCCAAAAAGCAAAACGGCCACCCTTCACGATGGTTCCCTCCTCGACAAATTCTCGAATGGCCGGTGTGGCTTGTTTTTCCCCGGTGTTGACGCAGAGCAGAATGTCGTGGGCATTGGCATCTTTCTGATCAACATAATGTGAGTCGTTGGTACAGATTACCTTGACGTTGTACTCGTCAGCCCAACGGAGCAACACCTCGTTCACCCGATCTTGCTCCGCCATGTGATGCCGTTGAATCTCGATGTAATAATCTTCCCCAAAAAGATCCAACCACCATTCAAATTCTTTTTTAGCAGCAGACTCGTCTTTTTTCAAAATGGCCTGCGGTACCATTGCACCGATACAACAAGTCGTGGCGATTAAACCCTCGTGGTATTGTAAAATCAACTCTTTGTCAATGCGCGGATATTTGCCATACAAACCCTGGATATAGCCCAACGAACAAAGTTTTACCAGATTTTTATACCCGTCGGCGTTTTTGGCTAAGAAAAGTTGGTGGTAGCGTTTGTCTTTATCCTCTTTTGTAAAGCTGCGTCGATGACGATCGGTCACTACATAAAATTCACAGCCAACAATGGGCTTGACCCCTTCGTGCTTCGCCGCTTCGGCTACGAATTGGAATACCCCAAACATGTTGCCATGATCTGTGATCGCCAAAGCTTTCATGCCATCTGCAGCGGCTTTTTTAAACAATCCGGGGATGGAAGCTGCTCCGTCCAGAAGGGAATATTGGGTGTGGCAGTGAAGGTGTGCGAAGTTGGGCATGTGTTGGTTGGAATTGTCAATGTTTGTTTTAATGGAATTCCCGTGATGGAGCTACAAAAAACGATGGCTAGGCACCTATTGTGCTGATGATTTTTGCCGGTACCCCGTAAGCAACGACACCGGGTGGCAGCGAGCGTGTTACCACAGACCCTGCCCCTATAAGGGTGTTTTTACCAATTTTAATGTTGTCTATAATAGTGGTTCCTGCGCCGATGGTAACTCCTTCTTCAAGATGACAGCATCCGGCAATGTTCACACCGGGGTTGATGGTCACAAAGTTATCCAAAATTGTATGGTGGCCTATACTTACATGTCTGTTTATGACCACAAATTCTCCCAACTGCACATAAGGCGCTAAGACCACGAGAGGTCCAATATGCAACCCATTACCGTGCTCTATCGTTGATGCTAGAACAGAAGAAGGATATATAAGGTTGCCATATTCCGTTGCACCAATTCCAAATTGTGCTTCAAAATAACGCACAATTTGTCGTCTTGATTTGCCAATAGAACCTACAAAATAAGACGAATACCCTCCGGGAGTCCAATCGTACAGCATTCTTTCATAGGTAACAATACCCGAAATTTTGTAGGGCCACGGTAAAGAATCATTTTCTTCCACTGAAATGTTGGAAACGATGTCTACGGAAAAATCGTGGTCAGGATAGTTCGTTTGCAATCCCTCCAAAATAATAGAGAGGGCATAATTACTTTGCCCAAGGATACAAAATTTTCTCATCCGGGACGCCTATTGGTATTGTAAAAACCTGCGTTTCCAAATGCTTCTGCCAACATAATTGGTCTTTCAATGTGGGCTGCTATTTGGTGTATCCGCTGTACCATGTCCTTATTGGTTGCCAATATCTTCCTGTCAACATCAAAATAAAGATTGTCTTCCAAGCCAACCCTAACGCCACCACCCATGGCCAGTGCGATCATATTGGCCGTTAGCTGCTGTCTTCCAATACCCCCCAATGCCCACCAACTGTCGCGGGGAAGCAACCGAATAGCCATTCCCAGCTCTATAAGGTCAGCTTGTATACCTGTAATATTACCCGCAATAATATTCCAATAAAAAGGAGGCTCCAATATTTTTTTTTCAATCATATAAAGCCCATAATGGATCATACCAACATCAAAAACTTCTAACTCCGGATGAACCCCTTGTTCTTTCATGGCAAGTGCCAATTGTTGGATCATTTCCGGCGAATTAACGCTTGCCTGTTGGGTGAAATTGAGAGAACTTAAAGTAAGACTCCCCATGTCGGGTTGCAAGGACAATACCTCCGACCGTTTTTCAAATTCGTTGAAATTTCTACCACTCAAAGATACACCAATAACCAACGATGGACAGTGGTGACGTACCCCTTGAATTATTTTGTGGTACACTTCGGACTTCCAAGTTGGTATGCCTGTGTCTTCGTCCCGTGCATGCAGGTGCACAAGGGTAATACCTATCTCACTAACTTCATGTACCTGTTCGACTATTTCCTGCACTGAAATGGGCACATTGGCATTCATATCCTTGGTCGGCACCATCCCCGTTGGCGTGAAATTAATGACTAATTTATTCGATCTTTGCATTTATAGTATTATTAACGACACATTCTTTCGGCAAAATACGGATTTTAATCTCCAGCAACTCAAACAATTACCTGAATAAAAGAATGTCCATCTCCAACCATGGCCCCAGTACACCCTTTCCAAAAATAATCCGTCATAACCTGCTTCAGTAAGCACAATTAAATGATAAAAAAGAATCAACCAAGACAGTTATCGTTTCCTATAATGGGGAATGGAGAGATGGGCTATTTGGCTATTGCGGAATTCGGTGCTGCAGCCCCATTTGAAATCAAAAGAGTATTTTGGACCTATTCAACGCCCGAGGAAGTGCAAAGGGGCCGTCATGCTCACTTTACGACCGAAATGGTCATTATTGCTGTTCATGGTAGTATCCTGCTGACCACAGAACAAATTGATGGCACAACGCATCAGTTTTGTTTGGACAACCCCGCCATTGGTGTTTTTATCCCAACCCTAACATGGCATACCATGACTTATTCTCACGATGCCGTTCAATTGGTTTTATCCAGTACACCATTTCACCCGGAAGATTATATCAGAGACTACCAACTATTCAAATCATTATGAGAGACGGTTTGCTTTCCATTGTTTTTCTTTCCTACCAAAGTGAAAAACGGCTCTCTGGGGCTATTCAAGCATTGACTGCTGTTTTGGAAAAAGAAGCCGTATCATTTGAAATAATCATTGTTGACGATGGATCCAAAGACAACTCCTACCAAATAGCTAAAACCCTTTCGGCAGCAGACAACCGCATAAAAACTATTCGCCTGAGTAAAAACTATACAAGCCCGTATTCCTTTTTTGCCGGGTTGTCTGTTTGTTCCGGTGCTTGTGCTACCTCCGTTCCAGACGACTTACAACGCTCTCCGGAATTGGTGGTTCGGCTGTATCGTATGTGGCAGAGTGGCGCCAAAATCGTCATTCCATACCGTCTTTCAAGAAAAGACGGCCTGTTCAACGATTGGCTTTCCAATACCTATTATGCCACTATGAATCGATTTTCTAATATTTCTTTCCCCCCCGGTGGCGCCGATTCGTTCCTAGCAGACCGAGAAATCATTCAGCTCCTCAACCATCGTATCAGTCCAAAACTCACTTCTCCTATTGCAGAAGTGTTGCGGATGGGATTCGATCCTGTTTTCGTTGGTTATGACAGACCAGCATCAAAAAATCCATCTCGTTGGACGTTCACCAAAAAATTGCGGTTGTTCGCAGATAATTTTTTTGGAGCTTCTAGTGTGCCCCTTCGATTCATTACTCTGATGGGATTTTGCGTCTTCATCATCAGCTTACTCCTCATTCTACTGATTGTCGGCGCAAAAACTTTTTCTGACAACACTGTTTTTGGTTTTCCGGTACGAGGATGGGCTACCCTTATGATCTTCATAACCATGTTCAATGGGTTGATTTTATTGAGCATCGGTATTGTAGCAGAGTATATCTGGCGCATTTTTGAAGAAGTAAAAAACAGGCCAGCGTACATTATTAGAAAAGAAGACGAGCTATGATTCCATTTTTTACAACGGCCAGAATGCATGAACAATTAAAAGCAGAAATGGCAGATCTTTGGCAAAGGTTTTACACGGGCAACTGGTATATATTGGGTGATTTGGTGGAGCAATTTGAAACAGAATACGCAAATTTTTGTGGGGTTTCACACTGTATTGGGGTTGCCAATGGATTGGATGCCCTGCAAATCGCTTTACGGAGCCTGTCTGTGGGGCCCGGTGATGAAGTAATTGTTCCCTCCAATACATACATTGCTACCTGGTTGGCTGTTTCCAATGTTGGAGCCACACCCGTTCCTGTTGAACCAGATCCACGCACGTGGAATATTTCACCAGAAGGAATCAAGGCTGCTATTACCGGATCAACAAAGGCTATTATCCCTGTGCATCTTTACGGCCAATCCTGTGAAATGAACAAAATAATACCCATTGCCAAACACCTTGGGATAAAAATTGTGGAGGACAATGCGCAATCACACGGGGCAACTTGTGACGGTCAGCCAACCGGAAGTTTTGGGGACATCAATGCTTCTAGTTTTTATCCGACAAAAAATTTGGGAGCGCTCGGAGATGCCGGCGCGCTCACCACCAATGACGCCGCGCTGGCTGATTTTGTTCGGTGTTTCCGAAATTATGGCTCCAGCAAAAAATACTACAACGAAGTACAGGGTATAAATTCGCGTTTGGATGCTTTACAAGCGGCTATACTGAGCTTAAAACTTCCCCGATTGAGACAGTGGAACGCCGAAAGAGCTTCCATAGCCTCCCTATACGCAACACTGCTCTGTGAAATACCTGAATTAACCCTACCT
>JBIPOY010000437.1:0-3172 GCA_044378705.1 Saprospiraceae bacterium | reverse complement strand
GAAGTGGATGGTGTCATACCAAAGCAGCCAATCCGTAGGCTTTGATCCGGACTTTTTTTCCCATTTTATTTTCCACGACATCTTCCCACAGCAGGTCAATACCCGGCAATGTTTCCAGAGCAGGTCTTTTATGGGGCGTAATAACCACCAAAATGGGGGTAGCCTGTAAGAGGTTCCACGCCAGAGAAAAAAGTTTGTTTTGAGGGCAAAGGTGCAATGCGAAGGAGCTTACAATCGTGGAGTAATGCCCTGGAAGTCCATTTTTTATGACGTCTAGGAAGCTTAGGCGTGCGCAAGAAATGCCTGTTTTTTTTTCGAAAAGATCGAAGGTGAAGGGGTCGCAACCTGCGAGCTGTTGGGCTCCCAGCAACCGGAGCGTTTGGGTAACCTCACCGCCACCTGCCGCAAAGTCCAACACCGTACCGGAGCAATTCAGGCGGTGAAAATTGCGTTGCAGCAAGTCCTGCACCTGCGGCAGGTGTGGGTTTTCATACATATTTGCATGCTCGCGGTAGTAGCCTTCAGCGCCATGCACATCGTAGAGCAGCCTTATTTTAGGTGTTTTTGATGGAGGGGGCATTTGTTCAGGAAGCACTATTGGGGTGGGCGACCCAATGGATAAAAATAGCCGTAGAAAACTAGTTTTTTGTTTTTTGAAGGTAATCTCTTTCGAGGCTATCTACCAGCAGTTGGTAGGCGGGGTCGTTGAGGGGGTTGGTGTATTGATCCGGCTTATTTTTTCCGAAAATCTTAAGTTTTACGTTGGTGTATCGTTCGGGGTGTATGCGCAGATCTTGGAGGAGCAGGTGGAGGTGACGGCTGGTACTGACGAGGTTGTCGTACAGCGCTTCATCGGTCAGTGCTTTTCCGGCGAGCCCTTCACCCCGCACCAGTTTTTGTGCGATGGTATCTACCCGGCTGAGGGCGCTGGTAGCATTGGAGAGCGTTCCGCGCAGCAGATGAAGCGACATGGTCACAGAGTCGAGCGCGTTGGCTGCTTTTTGAGAAGTTTTTTCCAGGCCTGCGTTTTTGAGTTGTTTGCTCAATTCGCTTAGGTTAGCGATGGCATCACTGATATTTTGGTCATTGGCTTTGATGGTGCCACTGATGTCAGCAAAATTGCCGGTAATCAAACCGATACTTTTTTTGTTGAGCGCTAAAATATCATTGAGTTGGAGGGTCATTTTCTCAATGTTTTTGAGTGCATTGTCGGCAGCATTCATGGAAGCGGCAATACCTTCCGGGTGTATCCTTGCCAGGGAGTCTATGTTGATGGACAGGCCGGCCCTGAGCCGGTCGGTGTACACATCAATTTGGGAGGGGTCCCCGACAACAGTTTGGAGAAAAGATTTAGAATCACTTTTCAGGTAGTCACCGCTTTCCGCGCAGTCGCCATTACAGGGATTGTTGATGATGATTTCGACGGCTTTTCCACCCATGAGGGTAAGTCCGATAATGGTTGCCACGGCATCTTTGGGTATGTCAATGCCCCTGTCAATGTTGAGTACCGCGATAATGGTTTTGTCGTCTGTTTTGTCGATGTACATATCTTTCACCATACCCACTTGAAACCCCTTGATAAAGACAGGGCTGGAGGGCCTGAGTTGATCCACGTTGTCGTATTTAACATAGAAAGTTTTGGCTGGCGTCAGCACATTGATACCTTTGAGGAATTTGAATCCCCAAAAACCGAGCGCCAATGCAAAAATGGCAAGAATGGCAACTTTCGTTTCGTTACTGATGTGGAACATTTTTGTTGGAATGATTGTGTGTATGTAGAGTCAGATGGGTGTAATACAATAATAATGAATAGTTTATTGAACGATGGTAGCTGTTTTGAAGCCCAGATTTTTTATTTCCGGCAACACTTTTTCGGCATCCATTCGGTTGGTGTATTTACCGAGATAGTAGTAATATTTTCCCTCTTTGACTTCTTCTTTCACGTTGTTGAGCAAACTCATTTGGCCTACGTTTGGGTCGAGCCGGTTGGGCCAAGCAAGCAGTAATATTCTAAAAGCTACAGGAGACGTTGTGGTTGTAGGCGTTGTTTTTTTGGGTGCGATTGGATCTTTGGCATTCGCGGAAATTTTCTTTACGGAGGAAGTGGTCACTGTTTTTTCTACCGTCGGTTTGACGGGCAATGATTTTGTAATGCCCACGGTACTTTGACCTTTTTCCATGTGATTTTTGTAGGCCCGAATGGCTTTGAAAATAGCCATCGCCATTTGCTCTTGTCCATTTGGGGAGGCAAGGTACGCATCCTCACTTGTGTTTGTCAGATATCCTGTCTCAATCAGTACAGAGGGCATGGCGGTTTCTTTTAAAACAAGAAATCCAGCCTGCTTTACGCCTCTATCCACACGAAATGCTTCTGCTGCTGCAAATTGCTGTACATATTGTGCGAGAAGAATACTTTGTTCCAAGTAGGCACTTTGCCAAGAGCTGCCGAAGATATGCGCTTCTGTACTCCCGGAATCATAACCATCATAACGGCTCTTGTAGTCTTCTTCCAAAAAAATGGAGGCGTTTTCGCGTTTGGCGACTTCCAGGTTGTGGGCTACTTTGTGCAGACCCAAGACGTACGTTTCAGCGCCATGCATAGACGATGTTGAGATGGCATTACAGTGCACGCAAATGAATAAATCGGCATTGTTCCGGTTGGCGATGGCGGCTCGTTCATTTAATTCAATAAAAACATCTTCCTTTCTGGTGTAAATTACTTTTAGTTCGGGAAAGTTTGCCTCCAACAAAGCCCCCAATTGCAACACGATGGACAATGCGTTGTCTTTTTCCTTGGAGGTTGCCCCTGCACAGCCGGGATCTTTACCGCCGTGACCTGCATCCAAAACGATTGTTTTGATTTTATAAGCGGGTGCGGGCTCCGTACCTGACAGATGATCAGCATACATTGGCGGTCTAATATCAAAACTAGCGCGCACGACGGGAAGAGATTCCTTACTTTTGCACGGTTCTGAACCGGGTAATACCATTCTGTCAACATCAATTATGCTGTAAGAGAGGTTAAAATTTTGCAAAACAAGCCACGTCAACAGGAGTGTGAGCGTTCGTAGTGCGAAGTTTGATCTCATAATTTAGTTTTGTGTATAAAATACCCTGCAAATATCGGATTTTCTTACAAATTGCATTCCTGCTCTTTGTAATGAATGGTGTG
>JBIPOY010000436.1:0-3189 GCA_044378705.1 Saprospiraceae bacterium | reverse complement strand
TTGGGCATCATTTCTGAAAGAGACAGCCTGCCTGTCCGCGTACTTGATGCCTTGTTAGTAGATCTTCAAGACCTGAAAAAACGCCTCGAAAAGACCATTCCAAGGTACAGCGCTTACCCGCCCGCCGACAATCTCTTTGTAGGTGAATGCTCCGTAACAACCCAAACACAACGGGTACTGAAGGCCACTTTTGTGGAAGCCAAAATGATGAAAAGCGACGAGGTCCATCCCGAACACCTCATGCTTTCCCTCCTGAAACACCCAGACACAAGTGCTACTAAACTTTTGAACGAATACGACGTGGACTACGAATCTTTCAAAAAAGAGCTTGAATACGTGCTATCTGAACAAGATCTCACCCACCCAAACCTATTCTCTCAGTCCGAAGGCTCCGGAGACTTTGAAGAGGAAGACGAACGCAGTCGTGGCTACCAATCAGGCCAAAAAAGGCAGGAAAAAAGCAAGACGCCTGTGCTCGATAACTTCGGTCGCGATATCACTAAAATGGCCGAAGAAGGTAAGCTTGATCCAATTATCGGTCGCGAACGAGAAATTGAAAGGGTCAGCCAAATTCTAAGCCGCAGAAAAAAGAACAACCCTATCCTAATTGGGGAGCCGGGCGTTGGCAAAACGGCCATCGTGGAGGGCCTAGCGCTCCGAATCCAACAAAAAAAGGTGAGCCGGACACTGTTCAACAAAAGGCTCGTTATGCTCGATTTGGCTGCTTTGGTGGCTGGAACCAAGTACAGAGGGCAGTTTGAAGAGCGTATCAAAGCAATCATGACGGAACTGGAAAAACATCGGGATGTCATCCTTTTTATCGATGAAATTCACACCATCGTCGGCGCAGGTGGCGCAACAGGATCCTTGGATGCTTCCAATATTTTCAAGCCCGCTCTCGCAAGGGGTGAGCTTCAGTGCATCGGCGCATCCACGTTGGATGAATACCGACAGTACATCGAAAAAGATGGCGCCCTCGACAGACGTTTCCAAAAAGTTATGGTGGAACCGCCCAGTCAAGAAGATACAATCCACATACTCCGAAATATTCAATCCAAATATGAGGAGTTTCACAATGTTACCTACAGTGATGAGGCCATAACCGCCTGTGTCCGGCTGAGCGATCGATACATTACCGATCGTTTCCTCCCCGATAAAGCCATAGATGTGCTCGATGAGGTGGGTGCTCGTGTACACCTGAAAAATATAGTGGTTCCCAAACATATTGAAGCGTTCGAAAAACAAATCGAAGAGGTCAAAGAAAAGAAAAACCACGCAGTCAAAAATCAAGACTACGAAAATGCCGCCAACCTCCGCGATCAGGAAAGTAAGCTCGTGCGCCAATTGGAATTCGCTAAAATGGAGTGGGAAGAGGAAAGCAAAGTCACTCGATATCCCGTCAACGATGACGACATCGCCGAGGTCGTAGCAATGATGACGGGCATTCCCGTTCGAAAAGTAGGACAAAGCGAAAGTAAAAAACTGGTCAGTATGGCCGATGATCTCCGTAAAATGGTCATCGGGCAAGATGAGGCCATCGCTAAAATGTCTAAAGCCATTCAACGCAATAGAGTCGGCCTTAAAGATCCTAAAAAACCGGTTGGATCTTTTATTTTCCTCGGACCAACCGGAGTCGGAAAAACTGAATTGGCACGTGCCCTTTCCCGTTACCTTTTTGACTCTGAAGACTCTCTGATCCGTATTGATATGTCAGAATACATGGAAAAATTTTCCGTGAGCCGACTCATCGGCGCCCCTCCCGGGTATGTTGGGTATGAAGAGGGCGGACAACTGACCGAAAAAGTTCGACGGAAACCTTATGCTGTGGTGCTACTCGATGAAATTGAAAAAGCACACCCGGATGTGTTCAATATTCTCCTGCAGGTGTTGGACGATGGGCAATTGACCGATGGCCTTGGCCGAAAAGTTGACTTTAAAAACACCCTGATCATCATGACCTCCAACATTGGGGTCCGCCAACTCAAAGATTTTGGCCAAGGAGTAGGTTTTGCAACCCTCGCACGGCAGGAAGCGGCAGAAGAAAACTCTAAAGTAGTTATTCAAAATGCCTTGAAAAAAACCTTCTCGCCGGAATTTTTAAACAGGGTTGATGATGTCATGGTATTCAATGCACTCGGACGACCAGAAATTTTTAAGATCATCGACAATGCATTGGCCAGTTTGATGCTAAGACTTCAAAATATGAAGTTTAGCATGACCCTTCAAGACGATGCCAAGGATTTTGTAGCCGATAAAGGTTATGATCCCCAGTTTGGCGCTCGTCCGTTACACCGCGCCATCCAAAAATACGTGGAAGATCCGCTCGCTGAGTTTATTCTCAACGAAAACCCGCCTGAAAATGCTTCACTGGTGGCTTCCATGAACGAAACCAAGGATGGACTGATTATTACCTACGAAGGAAAAGGAAAGGATAAAAAAAAGGGTAAAGCATCCGCGTTGGACAACTAATTTCCATCACAACTACTCAGGTGGTCGCCTCTATAAGATTGGCTTTTTTTGCCCATCAGCGTGCCACCCATGGAGTTGGTTTTCATAAATCAAATTTTTTAGGCTGCATTCATTGGATGTAATACCGGGCAGTTATTCCGGATCCAGTGAATGTAGCCTTTTTTCGGAAAAACTCCCTAGTATTTGTAAACCATGGCCTAACTTCACGCCAAACTGTGTCGCCATGAAGTTTGCCCACCTGCTCCTGCTTACGAGCCTATTATTGTCTGTTTGCTGCCACGAATTTGATACCGATCAACGCCTGACTCCAAAATCTGCAGTACAAACAAAGGTGCCCCCAACCACTACGTTTGAACTGCTATCTCCTCAACGTACCGGTATTCAATTTGTCCCTATCATCCGTGATGAGCACCGGTATAATTTCATGGCAGACCCATACATATACAATGGTGGAGGCGTTGGTGTGTTGGACGTAAACAACGACGGTTTACAAGATCTATTTTTTACAGAACGATTGCAAAGCTGTCAGCTGTACTTGAATACAGGCAACCTTACCTTTGAAAATATTTCTCAAAAAGCAGGTATTTCCAACTTTAGCGGATTAAAAACTGGTGTCACTATCGTTGATATCAATGCAGACGGTTGGCAAGATGTGTACGTTTGTCGAACATGGTTAGAACCTGTCCCCGACAGGCGTAACCTCTTGTTTGTCAACAACAA
>JBIPOY010000435.1:0-3194 GCA_044378705.1 Saprospiraceae bacterium | reverse complement strand
ATCGCCCGACTGCGCCCATTTCAGGATGACGAACGGCCGTTTTTGACCCATCCACGTGAAAAAAAATCGGTTGAGCCACCGACCCTCTACTGCCAGCACGCCTTCCACCACCGATACGCCTGCGGCCCGTAGTTTGGCCAAACTTTGGCCCGAAACCAACGGATTCGGATCCGCATTGGACACCACCACCCGCGGTATCCGGTGTTGCAGCACCAGATCAACACAAGGGGGCGTTTTTCCTACGTGGGCACAGGGCTCCAACGAGCAAAATAGGGTAGATTTCGAGATAAATGGCCTGTCTTCAACAGAAACAGCGTTGATACAGTGTACTTCCGCGTGGGCGCCCCCCCAAGCACGGTGCCATCCTTCTCCAATGATTTTGTCACCGAAAACAAGCACAGCACCCACCATCGGGTTGGGCGACACCCTCCCCGCACCCCGACGTGCAAGGTCGAAACAGCGCTGCATATACAACTCATCGGACATTATGGATGGGCTAAGGTTTCAAGGATGCCAGCCATTTCTGACTGCAATTTCAACGCTTCTGCGCGGGCTTTTTCAGCAAAATCTTCGCCGGAAGAGGCGTAAATAATGTTGCGGGCAGCATTGACGAGCAAGCCAACGTCGGCGTTTATGCCGTGCCGGCAAATGGCAGCTAAATCGCCCCCCTGAGCGCCAACACCGGGTACCAAGAGGAAGTGTTCAGGCACAATTTCCCGCACCCGCGCGAACGCTTCCGGGTGCGTGGCGCCTACCACATACATCATGTTGTCTGGCGTGCCCCAGGTCTGGCTGGTTTGCAATACCTTTTCCCAAAGCGGCTCTTCTGTTTCGCCCAACGTGCAACGTTGGAAATCGTCGCTGCCCTTGTTTGACGTGAGCGCCAAGACAATCGCCCATTTGCCGCCGTGGGCAAGAAAAGGCGTCACACTGTCGGCCCCCATATACGGCGCAACCGTGATGGCATCACATCCAAAACGGGTGAAAAATGCCTCCGCATACATCTTGCTGGTATTACCAATGTCGCCACGTTTGGCATCGGCAATGATAAGATGTTGATCACCAATGTATTCTACTGTATCCGCAAATGTTTTCCAGCCACTCAGGCCCAGTGCTTCGTAGAAGGCGAGGTTGGGCTTGTAGGCCACACACAGATCCCGGGTGGCATCAATAATCTGTTGGTTGAATGCCAGAATTGGATCCTCAGCACCCAACAAGTGGGGGGGGATTTTGCCCAACTCGGGGTCGAGACCCACGCAGAGAAAAGATTTTTTTTGAAAAATTTCAGCAATAAGGCGAGCTCTGTTCATGAGGCGAAGGTAGTGCGTGGATTTGCCTCAACAGCGCTCATCAGGCAGATTTATTGTGCAATTTTTTGGGAAGTAGGTCGTTATGAACCGTTGAATCAACTATTTTGTGCCATGATAACAAAACGCATCTGCCTCTCCATACTGCTCACAATGGGTTTGTTTTTGCCCGGACTTTTTGCCCAGTCCAAAAAAAAACAGGCCGCAAACCCCACTCCGGCAGCATTGGAAAAATTGAAATCCGCGGAAGACACCTTGGCCATTCTTGCCTATGCAGTCATCAACGACTCCATTGAACTCGAACGCTTCGCAGCTTGCAAGGTATTGATTACCAATTTGGTACGTACCTTGAAAGCTGAAAATTCCTTTCATTATCCCTTCGGCAGGCTTAAAAGTATTTCTATCCTCGCACCTCCGGACAGCAGTTTCCGCATTTTTACCTGGCAACTGTTTGTCAACGACTCTACTTATCGTTATTACGGCGCTATTCAGCTCAACCAACGCGACTTACAACTCTTCCCGCTCATAGACCGTAGTTTTGAAATGGAGATACCGCCGCTGTATGAGCAACTTAAACCCGATCATTGGTATGGCGCACTCTACTACAATATTCGTCAATTTGACACGCGGGAGGGCAGAAAATACCTTTTAATGGGGTATGATGCCTTTGAGTTTTTCACTAAAAGAAAAATTATTGAGGTGCTGAGTTTCGACAAAGATCGGGTGCCGGTTTTCGGAGCACCGGTATTCCAACGGGAAAATAAAACACTGACACCCCCGGAAATGCGGATGATACTCGAATATTCCGCAGAAGCGGTGGTAAAGGTTAACTGGGATGAACAGTATAAAATGATCCTTTTTGACCACCTCATTCCTTTGCCAAGCCCTTTCGGACGCGGAATGACGGCGGTGCCCGATGGTAGCTATGATGGACTACAATTCCAAAATGGTCAGTGGAATTTTATTGACAAAGTTTTTAACGATACGCAAGAGGAAGTACCCTTTCCTGAACCGATCCTCGATGCCAGAAAATCGAAGGACATTTCCGGAAAGATGAAAAAATCCAAAGGATAATAGTAAAATGACCGAGATGGCGCCCTGTCTGACCCAAAAACAATCCATTTTCTATCGCAGAATCAAACACCTCAGTCGTTGTAATTTATTTTTTAAGTATTTGATAATCAATGTTTTATTCGTGCCTTGGGAAAGGGTTTGCTTTATTTTGGACATCGTTAACAGCCAAGACCTTGCGAAACCACGCCGCCTGCTCCTACTTTTGCCCCATCAATTATTTGAAACAACCTTCAACATCACATTCATAAAAAACAATTTTTCCAATGAAAAAATTACTCTCTATTGTCGCACTAGTTGTATTGGGTACCATCGCTGTAAAAGCTCAAAGTACTACCGGCCCGGTTATGACCTTCCCGGCTACAACCGTTGACTACGGTAAAATTGAAAAAGGCAGCGACAAAGTGCGCAAGTTCGCATTCACAAATACCGGCAACGAACCTTTGATCATCAAAGCAGCAAAAGGTTCTTGCGGTTGCACGGTTCCTACTTACCCACAGGAGCCCATCATGCCCGGCGAAACCAAAACCATCGACGTGAGCTACGACACCAACCGCCCCGGTGCTTTCACCAAAACCGTAACGTTGACCACCAACGAGACGCCTGATTCTCACACCCTCACCATCAAAGGTGAAGTCCTCGTACCACCCGCACAGGAAAGTGTTCCTGCCAGTGACGGCGGTATCAAAAACTAAATTACACCCGGTAACGATTGGGTTGGTCAAGTCTGCGACAAATAGAGGCCGTTTTTTCTCTGATAAATCGGCGTGATAAAGTTTGTCACTTACACCCAAATACGGTAAAAAAATGCTAATT
>JBIPOY010000434.1:0-3198 GCA_044378705.1 Saprospiraceae bacterium | reverse complement strand
AATCTGTTGGTGGTATCAGTACCAGCAATGGCGATGGACCCTTTGTGGCCAACGCACTATTGGTTGGTACGTTCCAACCCGTTTCCGATAGGTTGTCTGTGGTCGTACAATATCCTGAAGTAAGCGCGCAAAGTGAAGGATGGCTCGATTATATCGAAGTAAACGTTCGAAGACAACTGAAAATGAGCGGCAGCACGATGACTTTTCGCGATGTAAAAACATTGTCCCAAGATGCCACCCTGTTCCGCATCAGTGGCGTTGTTGGGACAGCATCCGTATGGGATATTACCATTCCTCAAACCCCCTCTATCCAGCAGACGGCTCAAAACGGCAGCACATTGGAATTCGGCGCCAACACCCTTGGCACCCTCAAAAGTTTCGTAGCGCTGTCTGAAGGCGGTGCTTTGCCCAAACCCGAGACAACCACCGGGAAAATTGCCAACCAAAACCTGCATGGACTCGAAAACCTAGACTTTGTGATCCTATATCACCCGGAATTTGAAGCACAGGCCCTGCGACTTGCCGAACACCGCCGTACCCTTAGCGGACTGGCCGTGGCTGCAGCCAATGTAAACCAAGTATTCAATGAATTCTCCTCCGGTGGAAAAGACCCCGCTGCCATCCGCGATTTTGCACGGATGTTGCTGGAACGCAACCCCGGTAAATTTGAATACTGCCTCCTTTTTGGCGACGGTTCATTTGATCCGAAAAATAACTCCAACAGCGCTGATAACCAAGATTTTATTCCAGTATTTGAAACAGCAGAATCCTTTAGCCCCATCAACGCGTTTCCTTCCGATGACTTTTTTGCACTCTTAAGCCCCGAAGAAGGAGGAGCGCTGACAGGAGCACTCGATATTTCTGTGGGACGACTCGTCGCCAGAAACGTTGAAGATGCCGAGGCACTGGTCAATAAAATTATTGCGTATGATGCTGACCCCGCTCTGTTGGGAGATTGGCACCTCCGATCGCTCTTCATTGCCGACGACGAAGACGGGAACGCCCACATCAACCAAGCCGATAAATTGGCTGTGGACAATGCCAATAGAGCTCCTTGGTTCAACAACGAAAAAGTCTATTTCGACGCGTATCAACAAGTAGCAACCTCCGCGGGCCAGCGGTTTCCCGATGCCAAAGCCGCTATTAATTCAAATGTTTTTAAAGGAAACCTGATAACGCATTACATCGGACATGGTGGCCCAAGGGGCTGGTCACAGGAACGCGTGGTGGACAACAACGACATTGCCGGCTGGGACAACCCAAACCGGTACCCGCTAATTATCACCGCCACCTGTACCTTCGGAGGGTACGATGACTATACTACCCTTACCGGTGGCGAACAAGCTTTGCTGAAAGTCAATTCCGGCGCAATCGCCCTGTTTACCACTGTGCGATCGGTGTATATCAATGGAAATGAGGACCTTACTGACGCCGTTCAGAGTATTATTTTCCAAAAACTGAACGGCCAATACCGTACCATTGGCAGGGTACTGAAAGATTCAAAAAACAAATTGACCTCTGACATTCAGAATGCCCGCCGATTTACCCTACTCGGCGATCCCGCAATGCTGCTTGCCCTGCCGGAATACCGCGTCGCCACGACTAAAATCAGCGGCCCCAATGGCCCGATAGACACCTTGCGCGCACTCTTACCCGTTCAACTGGAAGGAATTGTCACCGATAGCCTAAACAATCTCTTGAGCAACTTCAACGGAAAAGTGTTTGTTACCATTTTCGACAAAGAACAAAACTTACAAACACTCGGACAAGATGCCGGAAGCTATGTGCGCCCCTTTAAGGTACAGCGCAACATTATTTTCAAAGGCATCGCTACGGCAACCGCAGGAAAATTCAATATCGGGTTTGTGGTGCCAAAAGACATCAACTATACCTATGGCCCAGGAAAAATCAGTTATTATGCCGAAAATGGTACGCCATTAGACGCCGCCGGATCCGATTTCAACATCGTGATTGGGGGCAACGCCGGCCTGGTGAAAGATGAACAACCGCCCTTGGTTCAGGTGTTCCTCAATACCGATGATTTTGCCTTTGGCGGTATTACCAACAATACCCCCAAAGTACTCGTGAAATGCGCCGATGACTACGGAATGAACGTCACAGGCACCAGCTTGGGTCACGACCTCACGGCGGTACTCGATGGAAATATCCTTGAAACCATTGTGTTGAATGAATTCTATCAAAGCGAACAAGACAACTCAAAAAAAGGAACAGCCGTCTATCCCCTCAACAACCTTAGCCCGGGCCGACACACCCTCGCCGTCAAGGGCTGGGATGTTGCCAACAACCCGGGAGAAGGTTATACCGAATTTGTCGTGGCCGAAGATGGGGTAACAGCTCTCCAACATGTGCTCAATTACCCCAATCCGTTTACCACCAATACCTACTTCCAGTTTGAACACAACCTCGCCGGACAAATCCTCGACGTTCAAATTAATATTTTTTCCGTTGCCGGCAAACTGGTGAAAAGCATCCAAAAGAGCCTATCCAACAACGATGGTTTCCGAGTGACGGATATTCAATGGGATGGCCAGGATGACTACGGCGACCAACTGGCGCGGGGTGTATATCTGTATCGGGTCAAATTGCGGGCCACGGATTCCGCAGGTCTCAATAGTACGGCGGAAAGTAAATTTGAAAAATTGGTTATTTTGAAGTGATTAACGCGGTCTTGGCCACTTTTTGACTCAATGGCCACCAAGTATCTGCTTCCTTTACCCGTGAACGAATCGTCGTAAAACAAGGACAGCCTTGTGCTTGTACCGGCAGAGGGGGTGGCCAAAAACAAAACAATTTAAACTGTGAACCCATAAAAAATAGGCTTCAGGCAATTTGCCTGAAGCCTATTTTTTATGTAATTGGTTAGGTGGCACGCTGTCTGGCCCAAAAAGGCCCATTTCCCACCATACTTCGCAGATTTTTTTGACCGTAGCGCTACTACGGCCTACAAAAATCCGCTTCGTCTGGCAAAAAATGGCCACTTTTTTGTCTCAGACGCGACCACGCTAACCAGTTACTTTTTTTAAAATAAGGATCGTCAAAAACGGTTTTTACTGCTGAACAACGAGCTTGCGCGTTGCTGTATTTTCCCCGTTGCGTACCTGTACAAAGTACACACCGTTGGGAAGGCTTTTCACATCAACAACCATTTGGTCATCGCCTTTGGCCAGCACCCGATGC
>JBIPOY010000433.1:0-3199 GCA_044378705.1 Saprospiraceae bacterium | reverse complement strand
GGGTTGTCAAACGTAAAACCCCTATTGTCGAGGCCTGAGACAAAATCCACCTGCATCCCCAAAAGGTAGATGGCATGTGCTTTGTTCATGACCACGTGAAGGCCTTCCATTTCAAAATGCTCATCATTGTCCTGGGGGGTATCAAAACCAAGAACATAGGTAAAACCTGAACAACCGCCGCCCTTTACGCCTACACGGAGGGCATAATCGGCAGGGATATTTTCCTGCTGGCGAATAATGTTCAATTGTTCAACGGCACCGCGCGTTATGGCAATGGGAGATGATACAGTTACTGGGTCGTGGAGCAAAGTTTCCATGAAAAAGTTGCTTTAAATGTTAAATGCAAAAGTAATCATAATAACGCAAAATATCCGTTATTGTTTAGAGTATGTCTCAACTGCTTTTTGATGAAATTCTAGTTTACCTTTGCTGCATCCTTTACGAGGGGCCCTGCTGCCTTTCTGACGTTTCAACCTTCCTGTATCCACCATGGAATTATTTTTCGAAGTACTGAAATACACCATTCCGGCATTGGTTGTATTCGCCACGGCCTACCACCTGCTAAAATTGCTGCTTGATGAGCGTCAGCGGATCGACCGGGCCATCCTGCGCAATGATGCCCAAAAAATCACCCTGCCATTACGACTACAAGCCTACGAACGACTGACACTGCTCTGTGATCGTGCCGGTGTGGTGAACACGCTGTTCCGCGTGCGGGCCCAGGGTATGAAAGTCCGCGACCTCCGTATGGCCTTGATGCTCGCCATCAGCCAGGAGTTTGACCACAATACCTCCCAGCAGTTGTATGTGTCTGAAACCCTTTGGCAAATCATACAGTTTGCCAAGCAGGACACCCTCTCCATGGTCACCTCCACGGGCATTGATCTTGATCCGAACGACGATGCTGAATTGTTGTTTTCCGCCCTGTTGGAAGCGCTTGAAGCACAACAACCACCCACCCTCCACAAGGCCATCATCGCAATCCGGACAGAAGCAGGCCAACTGTTCTAAAGTATTTTATCTAACCGCTTGATAACGTAGAGGTTACTCTTTTTTAGGTCAATAACATTATAATTACGCGTTTTTTTTAAAACGATTGATTACCAACAGGTTCCGATGCCCTAGAAAATAATTGTCCTGAAAAAAGCATCACTGCTTCATTTAGTCAAAAGGAATGGTGACCTTTGCCTTTCCGCTATATTTTATTGATCGGTTTTATTATTATCCGGAACAGGTTACCCCTTCTCCTTAACACGCGACCACCAGGTATGACTAAAGACAGCCAAATGGTATGGGACGATTGTCTCCGTAGCATTAAAAAAAACGTTAGCCCACAAAGTTTTAAAACCTGGTTTGAACCGATCAAACCGGTTCATTTAGACAATGAAGTGTTGACCATTCAAGTTCCGAATAAATTTTTCTTTGAGTGGATTGAAGAACATTATGTACAGCTATTAAAGAAGAGTATTCGACAGGAGCTGGGCGAACGTGCGCGTTTGGTGTATCATATTCCTGAGAGCGGCGCAGCAGAAAACGCCAGAAACCAACAAGCCAAGGCCAGTTCAAGGCCCTCTTCGGAAAAAGACAACGAACCGATACCGGGTGTTTTTGACGCGGAAATGATCAAAAATCCATTTATCATTCCGGGCATTAAACGTTTTAAAGTAGAGCCACAGCTCAATCCAAACTACACTTTCGACAATTTTATTGAGGGTGATTGCAACCAGTTGGCCCGCAACGCCGGTATCGCCATTGCCAATCGTCCCGGAGGTACCGCCTTTAATCCGCTGGTTATTTTTGGCAACGTTGGCTTGGGTAAAACCCACTTGGCACACGCCATTGGAAATGACATTGTAGCCAAAATGCAGGACAAGGCGGTGCTGTATGTTTCTTCCGAAAAATTTACCAACCAAATCATCCAAGCAATTAAAAACAACTCGGTCAATGACTTTGTGAATTTTTATCAGATGATTGACGTTCTGATCATTGACGACATTCAATTTCTCTCCGGCAAGCAAAAAACACAGGAAATCTTCTTCCATATTTTCAATCAACTACACCAGAACGGCAAGCAAATTATCTTGACCTCTGACCGTCCGCCCAAAGACTTGGAGGGTATGGAAGACCGTTTGATCTCCCGCTTCAAGTGGGGCCTGACAGCCGATCTGCAATCGCCCGATCTTGAAACGCGTATGGCCATTTTGGGCTCAAAAATGGAAGGCGAAGGGGTTGATATTCCGCAGGATGTACTAGAATTCATTTGCTACAACATCAAAAACAACATCCGAGAACTGGAAGGCGTGATGGTATCGCTATTGGCTCAAAGTACCTTAATACGACGCGATGTTGACCTGCAACTCGCAAAAGAGGTGATCAGAAATTTCGTGACCACGATCAACAAAGAAATAACAGTAGAATTCATTCAGGTGCTGGTGGCCGAACACTTTAAAGTTCCAGTTGAAAAACTTCACCTTGAAACACGCAAACGCAACATCGTGATTGCCCGACAGCTATCCATGTATCTCGCAAAAAAATTGACCAACAGATCGCTTAAATTCATCGGTGAACAGTTTGGTGGAAGAGATCACAGCACGGTTATCTATTCCTGTAAGGCCGTTCAAGACATGATGGACACCAATATGATTTTTAAGGATACGGTGGAAGAAGTTGAAAAGAAGCTAAGAATGAGCTTAAACGATTGATGTTAGGGCCCCATTTCGCCGTCTTTTGGGATCCTCTACAATACACACGTCATTCCAACAACGATGATGCTTGGCACCCCCATCTTGATGCCTTGAGGCCGTCGGGATGCTATGTACCTTGCGTCTGTAAGGTTCTTTACACTGACGGTAATCGTTGATTTCCAGGTTGGAATACCGTAGCGCAGCACTGCATCCGCTACGAAATAGCCCTTCATCAAGCCTGTGCGTCCATCGGCCCCAGGCACTACGCTGTTCCGTTCATCGGTAAATTGTTGCGAAACATAATTTCCAACCACCTGTACTTCAAAACGCGTGGGAATGATAAAACCCATGGTCTGAGTAGCCATCCAACGGGGTGCGTATGGCAGCATATTACCCAATATATTGGTTTTTTCCGGTCCAACAAATCGCGCAGATGCATACGTGGCATAAGAATATGTGGCGCCGGATTGCAGGTAATACTGGTATTTCCAGTCGAATATCTTTCCAAAATCAAC
>JBIPOY010000106.1:0-9374 GCA_044378705.1 Saprospiraceae bacterium | reverse complement strand
ACCGGCCAAAAAATCAATTTGTTCAGGAGTAACCCGGTAAAAAACTTCATTGGTGATAAAGACAACGCCCGCAATGTCAAACTTGGAAAGACCGGTAGTGTCCCCCGTGTGTAGTTGTGCGTAGGGGATTATTTCGCGGGTACCGGGATCAAGACCAACATCTGCAACTTTGACATACAACTTTTTGACACCTGTTTGCTCAAGGTATTCGCGTTGGGTCGGCGAGAGCGCGAGCGTTGTTTGCCAGCAGTAAAAAGCGGGGGTGACTGGGTACGGCGAGGCCGTATGGCAAGTGGTAAGCAGCACAGCCGATAGCCACGCAGCGGTTATTGTTAAGGTTAAAGGTAACCTGCGACTGCCTTGCGAGGACAATGTCTTCAATTCCCACTCTTTCAAGTTCATGGCATCAGCAATTTACATCATGACAGTGTACTTTTATTGTAACCAGTTATCTAACCAGTTATGTAACCAGTTTGGGTGCTGATATTTACTGTCCCGCGGCTTGTCGCCCATTTTGAAGCACCAAGGCGCGGTGGGCGGTGGCCCATTTCTGCAATTCATACGCGACAGGCTTAAAACTTTGTCCATGATCCGTCAGCACATACACAACAGAATTTGCCGCGATCGTACTTCTCTCCCGGCGCAGCATTAAATTCATTTCCAAGTATCTCAACTCTTTGATCAGAATCCTGGGTGTGATCTTCCCAACGTCTTTTTTTAGAACGGAAAATCTTTTGGGCCCCTCACAGAGGGCAGCAACAATGGCGCCACGCCAACGGCCACCCATGAGCTCCAAAACATCCTGAATATCCCTCAAATGGAGGGAGATGTCTTCTGTTTTCATATTTGGTATCCTAAAAGGTACTTTTTGTTACAGGTCAAAGTTAGTATTTATTGGATACTAAATATACTTTTGCGACTCACCACATTACAAACATCAAACATACAGATGAATTCTAAGACAAAAAACATTCTTTATTGGACGCTTACGGGATTAGTCGCCATGATTTTCGTGGGAAGTGCCTCAGGCAAGCTCATGGGTTCTGCGGAAACTGTACAAATGGCCGAAAGTTTTGGCATCAGCAGCAGTCTGTTTGCCACGCTTGGCATTGTGGAGTTGATTTCCGTGATTCTGTTTGTAATTCCACGCACGGGCGTATTGGGCACGTTGTTGTTGACGGGATACATGGGCGGCGCCATGGCCACGCACCTACAGCACAACATACCTGTTGTTGCGCCCCTCGTTATTCTGGCATTTGTATGGGTGGTTGCTGTTTTTCGTTTTCCGGAGCTGTTGCAGCGTATCCAAGGAAAATAGGCAAGTGCGCAATGGGTCTGTAGGAATTGCGTGACCGATTGGGCTTTGAAAAATATACACAGACGCATGTATTGCACGATTTTTCATTCCTATTATGACACAGCGCCCTCTGAGTAGTTAGAATAAATACGGCCCGTTGCTACAGGAGAGCAGCAACGGGCCGTAAACAATGTGCAGTGTCATACAATCGTTATCGACTACAGATCATCTTCAATACCGTCATCGTCAAGATCAACTGCTTTAGCACCCGCGGCGGTTTTGGCAGGTACAACAGCCCCGGCAAGGATACGTTCTTTGATTTTCTGTTCGATTTCGAGGGCTGTTTCAGGGTTGTCCAGCATAAAGTGCTTGGCCGATTCAGCGCCTTGGGCGATTTTAGCGCCATTATAGCTGTACCAAGCACCGCTTTTGTGAATGATGTCGTATTGGGCGCCCAGTGACACAATTTCGCCGGCTTTTGAGATACCTTCTCCGAAGACGATCTCAAATTCAGCGATTCGGAAAGGCGGTGCGAGTTTGTTCTTCACCACTTTAACTTTCACCTGATTACCGACGAGGTTGCCTTCTTTATCCTTGATGGCGGCGCCGCTTTTGCGGATATCAAGCCGGACAGACGCATAAAATTTCAGTGCGTTACCGCCGGTTGTTGTTTCGGGGTTGCCGAACATCACGCCAATTTTTTCGCGTAACTGATTGATAAAGATGCAGCAGCAGCCCGTACGTCCGATATTGGCCGTCATTTTACGCATGGCTTGGCTCATCAGGCGTGCCTGAAGGCCCATTTTGGAGTCACCCATTTCACCCTCGATCTCCGCACGAGGCACGAGTGCGGCTACCGAGTCAATCACCAGAATATCTACTGCGCCGGAGCGAATAAGGTTTTCAGCGATTTCGAGGGCTTGTTCGCCGTTATCGGGCTGGCTGATGAGCAAGTTGTTGACATCTACCCCCAAACCTTCTGCATAAAAACGGTCGAAAGCATGTTCCGCGTCCACAATGGCTGCGATACCGCCTTTTTTCTGACATTCCGCAATGGCGTGTATGGCGAGGGTTGTTTTACCGGAAGACTCCGGTCCGTATATTTCGATGATACGGCCTTTGGGGTAGCCGCCACATCCAAGGGCGATATCAAGCCCGAGGGAACCGCTGGGGATGACTTCTACTTCAATGGCTTGCTTGTCGCCGAGGCGCATAATGGTACCACGGCCGTATGTTTTGTCAAGACGGTCAATGGTGGCTTGGAGTGTTTTGAGGCGTTGTTCTTTATCGTCTGCCATGCTGCTGTTTGTTTATGGTTGTTTGTTTGTTTGCTGGTTATTGGATAATCAAATGATTTTCAAACAATTAATAGTCAATAAACATTAAAGTGTTTGAAATCCGAAGACAAAAATAAACAAAGTGTTTTTAATTTCAAACATTTTGCGTGTTTTTTTTATAAAATGTTTTGTAGCCGCCGTTACGTTACCCGAATGGTTAGACGGGCTGCGGTCGAAGGAGCCACAACGAGGATCGGACGTTCAGAGATTTGGCTTGTCGGGCACCGGAGCACTGGCGTGGAAATCTTGTTGGATGCGTTGCGTGTAGTTTTCGAGGAGTTCAAGCACACGTATCCGTTGGGGCGACTGCACGATTAATCCGATATGGTAGGGGTTATCGGTCATCCGCCAGACGATTTCGGGATCGTTGAACGGACTTGTATCGGGCCACTGCTGGCGGGTGAGGGAGACAATAATACCGGCGTTGTCGTTGCGCACGGAGGGGAGACGGTATTGGGTTCCCATTGCAACAGCGACCTCAAGTTTGGCCCATTCAACCCAGAGGTTGATACCGGACGACGCTTCCACCATTTCAGCGAGGTGTGCTCCACCCACTCGACAAGCGGTTTCTAGAAAATATATTTCGCCCGTTTCATGATTTTGGATAAATTCGGTATGGCTGGCGCTGTACTGCATACCAAATGCTTGCATGACGGCTTCATTGATTGCCAGCATCTTTCGATCAATTTCCGAATCAGATGTCAGGGTTATACTGCGGAAAATACCCCCATCGTGGGCTACGTCAAAGGGCGTGGCGAGGTACTGAGATGCGCGGGAAAAAATCACTTTTCCATCCAGGGAGAGAGCGTCCACATGGTACACATCCCCGGGTTTAAACTGTTCTACCAGATAGTGATGACGCTTGTCGCCCAAGGTGGGCAGGTGCGCCCATAACTCTTCGGCTGTAAACACTTTTTTCATACCCGTTGCCGAGGCCTGACCACGCGGCTTTACAATCCAAGGTCCCGGGTAATCGCGGAGAAAAGCATGTATGGCCTCGTCGTTGAAAAGCGGGGTAAAACCAGGCACCGGAATGCCTGCGTCTCGGGCTTCTATGCGCATGGCGAGTTTGTCGCGGAAATGCCGAGCAGTCGTCTGTCCCATACCCGGAATACGAAAGTGTTCCCGGAGAAGCGCGCCCTTTTCCACATCAAAATCATCGAGCGCCACGATACGGTCAATTTTTTTAGAACGCATCAGCCACGCCAGTCCGGTCATGGCATCTTCCATATTCCACTCATTGTCATGGTCTTCCTGAACATAGAATATGTCATCAATGGCTTCATGCGCCCAAGCCTTATCTTGGTGCTTTTTAGAAGTAACAAGGTAAACAGTTGCTCCGGCAGCCTTCATGCTGCGCAGGAAATCATTGCCTTTAAAATAACTGGCAATACAGAGGAAAGAAGGCTGGTTCATATTTACAGCAGGGATAAGTGTGTTTTATTCAAGCAAATGACGAAAAAAGTTTGCAAATAAATGCTATACTCAACACAAAGTGGTTGTGAATGAAGTGTGATTGCAATCATTATTAAAATCAAATATTTACCATCAATAAAATAATCAAAATCACCTTAATCACAGTCTAGAAGTATTTTTGCCAAACGGTAACGACTTTGGTAGCGCGCTGTCTGGCCCAAAAATGGCTTTTTTTTCTCAAAGGCGACCCTCTCATTCGTTACGCTAAAATAAATATACCATGACATCCACCGTTACCTATCTCGGCGAACTCCGCACAGAAGCCACTCACCTGCTCTCAGGCACTACCATCATCACCGATGCGCCGCCCGACAACCAAGGTCGAGGAGAAGCATTTTCGCCCACAGACCTCTGTGCAACGTCTCTGGCTTCCTGTTTGATCACCATCATGGGCATCAGCGCCCGCAACCATGCACTTGACATCACCGGCACATACGCCACCATCAATAAAATCATGGGCACAGACCCACGCCGCATCGCTCGGATCGAGATTAACATCAAAATGCCCCAAAACGACTTCAGCATCGTAGAAAAAAAACTGCTGGAAGCCGCCGCCCGATCGTGCCCGGTAGCGTTCAGCTTAGAAAAAGGGATTGAACAAGTACTCTCGTTTGAATGGCAATAACCGACAAATTTGCCCTAAACAACCGTCGCCCTTATAAAGTTAAAGAAGATTTTTCAAATGATGCACAATTCTCAAAGTTTTTTATGCTCGATATTGGCCGGCATACTTTTCGCTTTCCCGGCACAAAGCCAGTCTGACCCCACCCACAAACCAGCAACCAACCCGCTACGCTACGTCAATCCATTCATCGGAACAGGTGGACATGGGCACACCTACCCCGGAGCAACGGCGCCATTCGGACTCGTACAACTAAGCCCGGATACACGCACCGATATGATGGATTGGGATGGTTGCTCTGGTTACCACTATTCAGATACGCTGATATACGGGTTTTCACATACCCACCTGAGCGGTACCGGTGTAGCAGACTATTGTGATATTTTGTTCATGCCTTTCACCGGAGGCTTTGCCTTAAAGCCCTCCGAATATGCCTCTCCATTCAAGAAATCAACCGAAAAAGCGGAGGCTGGGTACTATTCCGTTTTACTTGAAAAAGACCACATCAAGGCGGAAATGACCGCCACAGAGCACGTGGGCGTGCACCGCTATACCTATCCGCAAAACAGCTCCTCCAACAACCTGCTCCTTGATTTACGCCACCGAGACCAAGTACTCGACGCACACTTGGAAGTGGTAAACAGCCGAGAAGTAGCCGGGTACCGCGTATCGAAAGCATGGGCAAAAGAACAGCGTATCTATTTCGTGGCGCGATTTTCAAAACCTTTTACCGGAAGTATCGTACTGGATATGAGCAAAAATCCGATGGAAGCTAGGCCCTCTGTCAGCAGCAACGCCATTGTCGGCCTCCTAGAATTTGATCCGGATGGAGCCCCATTGGTGGTCACCGTAGGTATTTCGGGCACCAGTATTGAAGGCGCACGTCACAACCTAGACGCCGAGTGCCAACACGCTGATTTTGAGGAAGTACGCGCCCAAACCCAAGAAAAATGGCTGCACCAACTGGCCAAAATTGACGTGGAAGGTAACGACGAAACCCAAAAAACGATTTTCTATACCGCCCTCTACCATACCATGGTGGTCCCCAATATTTGGAGTGATGTGGACGGACAGTACCGGGGGCGCGACAACAAAATCCACCAGGCCAAAGGTCACGAGGTGTACACCGTTTTCTCCCTCTGGGATACCTACCGGGCTTGTAATCCACTGTACACCCTGCTGGAACCCAAACGCACCAATGATTTTATTCAAACCTTTTTGCGGCAGTACGAACAAGGCGGACTGCTGCCCATTTGGGAACTGTCGGGCAATGAAACAGACTGTATGATCGGCAACCACGCCATTCCTGTCATCGTAGATGCCTATATGAAGGGGATACGAGACTATGACGCCACCCTTGCGCTCGAAGCCATGCTTAAAAGTGCCGGCCAAGACCGCTATGGAATGCAGTGGTACCGCGAACTGGGCTATGTACCTGCCGACAAAGAACCGGAATCCGTGTCGAAAACGCTGGAATATGCCTATGACGATTGGTGTATTTCGCGGATGGCCGATGCCCTGGGCCAGCAGGATATTGCAGCAGGATTCAAGCAACGATCCAACAACTATATGAACCTTTTCGACCCAAATACGATGTTTTTTAGGGCAAAAAGCAACGCTACTTGGCAAACACCCTTCGACCCTTTTGAGGTGAATTTCAACTATACAGAAGCCAATGCCTGGCAATATTCCTTGGCGGCTCCACAAGGACTGTCGGCAACGGGATTTGTTTTGAATAAGCTCTACGATGGACAAGTGAGCCGCCGGCTCGACGAGCTTTTTTCCGCTAAAACAGCCACCACCGGCCGCAATCAAGCAGATATCACGGGGCTTATTGGCCAGTATGTACACGGCAATGAGCCGAGCCACCACATGGCTTACCTGTACAGCGAAATCGGAAACCCCGCACAAACACAGGAACGCGTACGACAGATTATGGACGAAATGTACCACGCAGCACCCGATGGACTGAGCGGTAACGAAGACTGCGGACAAATGTCTGCTTGGTTTGTTTTGTCCGCGATGGGCTTTTATCCCGTCACACCGGGTCTGCCTGAATACACCCTCGGAACCCCTTTGTTTGATCGAGTCACCCTGCACCTAGAAGGAAATAAAACGTTTACCATTGCTGCTCCCGGTGTTTCCAAAACTAACTTTTATGTCGAAAAAGCGCTCCTGAATGGTGTGCCCATCTCAAACGGCAAATTACCGCACCGCGACATTACTGCAGGTGGGATACTCGCGTTGGAGATGCGCAACAAGCCCCCAATGGCGCACACCATTCCAGCGACCGATACCCCCTGGCCCATCGTCCCGGTGCCGTATGTCACGGCGGGCAAACGTGTTTTTCGGCAGCAGCAAAAGGTGGAACTGGGTTGTCTATTACCAGATGCTGCGCTCCATTACACCCTGGACGGCAGCCAACCAACCAACCGGTCCACGCGGTACGCTGCGCCTATTTTGTTGAAAAAAAGCGCTGTACTTAACATCGCTGCCTTTTATCAGGGCGTTTCAAGTAAAGTAGCCACGGCAGCGTTTACCAAAATAGCCGACGGATTGCATGTACAACGTTACAACACGACATATAACAATCAATACACGGCACGTGGCAAGGAAGGACTGATTGACGGTATCCGCGGGAGCAAAACCGATTTCAGAACCGGCGACTGGCAAGGCTTTGAGGGCGTAAATCTAGATTTGGTGATAGATTTGGGAAAAAGCCGGACCATCCAGCGGGTGAGTGCCGGTTTTATGCAGGACGAAAACGCCTGGATTTTTTTTCCCACCAAAATGCAGGTAGAAATTTCGGACAATGGCCAAGACTTTGTGTTGGTTGGAACGGTTGAATGTACCATTGCCCCAACCGAAAAAGGGGTACTACAACAAGACCTTAGCCTTGCTGTAGCAGGTAAGAAGGCACGCTATGTGCGCTTGGTGGGCGTTTCACTTGGCCAATGTCCGGAGTGGCACAAGGGCAAAGGATTCCCGTGCTGGTTGTTTGCCGATGAGGTAGTGGTGGAGTGATTAAAGGGGCATTTTGGAAATAACGTCAGGAAGACTTGTATGCCACCGGATGATTGTTTTTCTTGTCCTGACCGAGGAATATCCGGACATAAACCCGGAGTATTGTCAGTTCGAGCAGGAGAAAATTCAAGGCAACGAGCGCAATGAGCAACGGTTGCCCGGGAGCAATACTCATAAACATCAGGTCCATACCGACAAATGTTGGCGTAAGGGGGAAACCGACGAGCGACAGGCACGACAAGAGAAATATTTGAGCATAGCGTGGATGATCCGCAGCATACCCGTGGTAATCATGGAGCCTTACATCACCTTCTTGCTTTTTCAGTTTGTGAAGACAATAATAGCCCAAAACAGCTCCCGCAAAGGTGCCGCTCAGGTATATTACGACCCGCTGCCCATCGACAGCGCTGTTCCATAGTATTGCCAAGGTGAAGCATACCTGGCTGAGCACGATATTCACCCACACGCGCTGCGCGTCACCTCGGCTGGAAAAAGCCATCAAGAGCAACATCAGGGCGAGGACAATTGATAAGATCGGGATCGATTCAACCCAGTGATCTGCAATGTTTTGTCTGAAAAAATGGGTGATAATCCCGGCAAAAATCAACACAGAATACACCATAAGACTCCCCTGCCGCTGCTGGTAGTTCAATTGATGCCCCACCCATTTGAGCGGGCTCCAAAGATACCGGTGCAGAAAAAAGTCGAAATTCCATTCCTTCACTGAAAGCAGATACAACTGCGCCTTAATCCTTTCCATCACGCCATCCTTGTTTTGAGACGCCGTAGGAATGAAGTTGAAAAACATATCATGAATCCTATAACTCAATACGGAAGGAGAAACCAGCAACTGGTACGTCCTTAAAAAAGCATTTCCTGCAAAGTGAATCAGGGCCAGCACTTGAAAATTGAAGGCAACTTCTATGAACATCAAACCGATTTGAGCAACGGAAGCGTACGCAATCTGCGTTTTTACGGTTGCCTGCACCCTGGCAATACTAGAGGCAATGATGGTGGAAACGGCCCCAATGACCACCACAAGTACCTTCACCATGATCAGCGATTCCCATAAAGGATATGTCCTCAACAACAGAAACACTCCGATGTGTACAGAAAGTGCTCCATAAAAAATAGCACTCGACGTGGTGGGCCCTTCCATTGCCCTCGGCAACCAAGTAAAGAAAGGTGCCTGGGCAGACTTTAACGTGGCAGCAATCAATATCATCATGGCAATAAAAACAACCTGTGCAGGATGTGCTTGAAGGTGCTCTTGAAGGGCTTCTACCTGATTCCACTGACTGTAAGTGATGTTTTTGTGCCATAGGTGATGGCTCATCCACATGGCCAGCACCAGACAAACATCGCTTAACCGGTAATATGACAACACTTTAAAACCGTTTTTGACAGGCAAATAACGGTCGCGGTAAAACGCAATCAACAAAAAGGAGGTTAACCCCAAGAGTTCCCAACCCAGAAAAAGCGTCTCTAAATTACCACTGAAAACAACAAAGTTGTAACCCGTGAAAAATAACATGACTGCACAAAAATAACGCTTGAAACCAGGCTCACGGTGCATGTAATACCGGCTGAATACCGCTACCATCAGCGTCAGGGTTGC
>JBIPOY010000432.1:0-3225 GCA_044378705.1 Saprospiraceae bacterium | reverse complement strand
CACTGTGAACAACAAGAAGTACGTTCCGGGTTTAAGCCCTGCATCCATCGTAACAGGGGTTTCTCGGTTGAGTATTCCCAAATTTTGTTTTTCTATCAATTGTCCGGTAGCCGTAAAAAGGCTATAACTACAGTGTGTGGCAGCCGGATATTGGACCAATATTGACCATTTTCCGTTGTTCGGATTGGGAAATACGGCCACATCATCCCTGTTTTCTCCGGCCGTTACGGCGCTTATTATGACCAAGACATTGGTGCAAAAGGTGTCTATTCCGCAGTCATTAGCAGCATAATGACAGACAGAGTAGGTTCCCGGAGAGGAATATGAATGAATTGGATTGCTCCCATAACCAAATGTATTGTCTCCAAAACTCCAAACGATACCGGTTGCATCTTGTGTATTATCGGTAAAAGATACTTCCAACGATGCACTGATTGAATAGGTAAATTCTGCAGCGGGAAGTGTACAAGAGATCTCCAAAAGTTGGGCATACGGCACGCCAGGCTGATTGGCCCGCATTTCGACCCAAACACAGGAGGCCTTGCCGAACGCAGGCTTGTTGAATTGTATGCGTGATTTCACGCCGGCATTATTGGTCGCTACCGGACGGGAATGTTCGGGCCATACAAACGCACCGTTTGTGTCTAAGTAAACAGCCAATAAGTCCTTGGCAAAAACCCCGTTTGAGTTGCCATCTGAAACTAGAAAAATGGGCAGGTCATCAATGGTCCTCAACTTACCTTGGTGTGAAATATAATCACCTGAAACCGGGTAAACTTCTTTTCCTTCGTTGGAAAGCAGGCGGCTTCCTGTTAATTTGTCAAATTTCTGCACATATTCCCCCACTTGCCCTTGTGAATTATCACTGTATTCACAAATCGCCCAAATAACATCGGATCCTTCTTCCATGGCTACCTGTACGTCCCTTTCAAAAAATAATGTCTGCGTTGAAAAGTCGGAGCCATTGATACCCCACGGCAAAGTACCATCTGGATTGATCCGCTGAAGAAAACCGTGTGGCTGAATTCCTTGGGCACCAGCGTATCCAAAATAAACAACGTCACCGTCTTGAATAAGGGGGTACCTGCGGTTGAAGGAAGTGTAAAAGTTGTTGGTCAAGGCTACCAACCCAGACCAAACGGCGACGCCATTGGTATTGTAACGCTGGGCATAGGGTAGGGAACTGGGTGAAAAACCTCCCCGGTCGTGTACGATGACCACATAATCCCCTCCGGATAAGGCGACCATCTCGCCAACGCTTGTTTTATGGTTGGAAACGGCTGGCTCAACGGTGACAGGATTGGGCCAAAGGATCGTTCCATCTGCTGAAATTTTCTGCATCACCCCTTTATTGCTGGGGAGCCAACTCACAATAACCTCGTTGTTGGCCAACGTCAGTGTTTTTACGTCATAACCGGTACCAACATTGATGCCGGACGCCCCCCAAAGTTGGGTGCCATCGGGTGCAATCTTGTTGACATAAGCGGCATTATCGGAGCCTGTACCGTTGAATCCGATCAATACATTGTTGTCGCGATCTATGCTGAGGGACCATGTCGTTGTGAAGGAACTCATGGAAACGGTATCGTTGACCAATATTCCTTCCGGGCCAAAAAGTTGATAACCCTGCGCATCGAGCAATTGAAGGCGCAGTTCATAATATTGGGGCGCAGGTACTTCGTGCCAAAAGGCTACGTACGTTTTTCCATCGGAAGTGGCAATCGACTGCATATCGCCTGTAACGGAGTTTGCTACGAGGGTGTTTTCATCCGTATTGTTCGTCCACTGCGCTGAAAGCGCGGAAACAACAAGAAAAAGCGCGGAAACAAGTATTGTTTTTTTCATAGATTAATGATAATCAAGCGGTTTTAATAATTGAAGTAGCGTCATTACGACAAGAAAACAATGTTAAAACCATCGGTTGGGCTAGGGTAATAACAGCAATACACAAAGATAGTACCTATAAGTTAATATTATCGAAGGGTGTGCCATTTCAACAAAAAAAGGTCGTCTGCACTTGCAGACGACCCAAACGAGATATTTTCAGTAAAAAACAGATTACATCATGTCCATTCCACCCATTCCCGGGTGTCCTTGTCCACCGCCGCCCGCTTCTCTTTTAGGTTTATCGCTGATCACACATTCTGTGGTGAGCACCAAACCTGCAATGGAAGCGGCATTTTCAAGCGCAACACGGGTTACTTTGGTAGGATCAATGATACCTGCTTTTTTCAGGTCTTCATAGACATCTGTGCGTGCGTTGTAGCCAAAAGAGCCCTTTCCATCGAGTACTTTGTGGAAAACCAAAGAGCCGTCAACACCGGCATTTTCTGCAATAATGCGGATGGGTGCTTCGAGCGACTTGCGAACAATGGCGATGCCGTAATTTTCATCTTCGTTCAAACCTTTCAGCGTTTTAAGGCTATCAATGGCGCGCACGAGTGCCACGCCACCGCCTGGTACGATACCTTCTTCGATGGCAGCGCGGGTAGCGTGAAGGGCGTCATCAACACGGTCTTTCTTCTCTTTCATTTCCACTTCCGTAGCAGCTCCAACGTAGAGAACAGCTACACCACCGGCCATTTTGGCGAGGCGCTCCTGTAGTTTCTCACGGTCGTAATCGCTCGTGGTGGATTCAATTTGTTGTTTAATCTGGTTGATACGGGCTTTGATATCGTCCGCGTTACCTTTTCCGCCTACGATGATGGTGTTGTCTTTGTCAACGGTGATACGCTCGCAAGAACCCAAGTGCTCCAGTCCGGCATTTTCCAACTTATATCCTTGGTCTTCGCTGATGACGGTTGCACCCGTGAGGACAGCAATATCTTCCAACATTGCTTTGCGACGGTCGCCGAAACCTGGCGCTTTAACGGCCACTACTTTAAGACCGGCACGAAGGCGATTGACAACCAAAACACCAAGTGCTTGGCTTTCAACATCTTCTGCAATGATCAGAAGTGGTCGGCCTGTCTGCAAAGACTTCTCGAGCACCGGCACGAGATCTTGCATATTGGCAATTTTTTTATCTGTGATGAGCAGGTACGGTGTTTCGTATGCTGCTTCCATTTTTTCTGCATCGGTAATGAAGTATGGGCTCAGGTAACCGCGGTCAAATTGCATACCGATCACCTCTTTCATTTCAGTATCGGTACCTTTGGCTTCTTCCACCGTGATAACGCCATCTTTGCTCACGCGTTTCATGGCATTGGCAATGAGTTTTCCGAT
>JBIPOY010000431.1:0-3237 GCA_044378705.1 Saprospiraceae bacterium | reverse complement strand
CAGCAGCTTTGTAGTGCCGCCTTTGGTGGATGTTTTCCCCGTAAAATTTTTTTGCCAACCATGCCAAAACCCAAGGCGCAAGTGCAGCAAATAAAAAAGAATGCATGATGCCCCGATGAAAAGAGGTGCTGGTGATCTCATCGCTGAAAAAGGACGCAAAGACATCCAAATCGGGAATGGTACCGCCAATGGCGCCCCACAACATCGCTCGATTGCCCATTTTTTTGCCCGCTACTGCCGCTCCACAGGCCGCTCCTAATACTATTTGGGTGAGTGAATCCATTCTTTTGGGCCGATTGGGTTGTTCGACGCCGCAAGGTAAGCAGAAACTTTTTTCCCACGAAGGGTTGAATGCTCTGTAACGGTCGCGCTGCTATTTACCGGTTCTTTTCACCCTCGGTTGTCGTGTGTCATCATGAAACGGTATTTTTTGCCATTTACTAGGAATACCGCGAAGTTTCCTGCAACTATTCAACGTCTTCTTTCGATGTTTGCAGGCAAATAGTCTATTCTTCTATGAAACACTTCGCTGCTCTGCTCTTTATTTGTGCGCCCTTTCTGCTGCTTGCACAACAAAAACCCGGGCCACTTTTCGTGGCTCCCGATGCACCCGATTGGGTGAAAATGATGGTGGAAGACCATCCCAATGTATCGATGGTCCAAAAGGCTTATGCACAATATTATGAACAACAAACGTTTCAAAAAAATACCTACACCCAATATTTTAAAAGATGGCTTCACTGGGCAAGACCTCTGGTACAGGCCGACGGATTCATCCTCGAACCAACCGTTGAAGCATTGGAACAATTGGAGTCAATTGCCCAACAAGCACGCACAACGACAAATGAACCCAATACATCCGCAAACAGGAACGGCGGCTGGACTTTTGTAGGACCCAAACAGACCTTCGATACGGATGGTTTGCAGGAAGTTACCTGGCAAACAAATATCTATTGTGTTGATATCGCACCCTCAAACCCCAATGTACTCTACGCTGGCGGCGAATCCGGTGGTGTGTGGAAAACAACGGATAAGGGCTTACACTGGGAATTATTGACCAAAAATGTAGCACATAGCTCCTTTGGTGCAGTGAAAATTCACCCGACAGACCCCCTCACGGTTTACGCCGCAACGGGCGGAAAAATCATCAAAACAACCAACGGCGGCACATCCTGGACCACCGTTTACTCGGAAAATAATCTGTGGGTCAATGACTTGACCTACAAACCTGATCAACCTGAAATAGTACTCGCTGCCAGTGACCAAGGCCTCCTCCGGACCACCAACGGCGGCGCCTCCTGGTCCAAAATACACACCCAGCAAACGTGGGCCGTGGAATGCAAACCCGGTGACCCGCTCACCGTTTTTACCGTTCGAAAAAGTGGTAACGGCTCCGATTTTCGTATCTCAAACGATGGCGGCGCAACGTTCTCCAATGCCAATACAGGCTGGTGGACACCCGCTTCCGGCATGACGGTATCCGGCGCACACATAGGCGTTTGCCCCTCTAATCCCTCCAAAGTATATGTCTTTCTCAGCGGCGACGGCGGTAACCTGGGCGGCTATGTCGGGGTGTTCAAAAGTGTCAACAGTGGCGCCTCCTGGAGCAATACGAACCCCTCCAATGCGGTCGGTCAGCCCTACGCTATTCCAAACCATACCAACCTGATGGATGCCAATGGAGTAGATTGGTTTTACCAAGGGTTCTATGATATGGCCTTGATCGTAAACCCCAACAACGACAACCAACTTATAGCAGGGGGGTGCTCTTGGTTTAAAAGCAACAACGGCGGCCAAACCTGGGAAGCACTGGGCTCGTATGTCGGCGGTTTGTCGTGGAGCCACCCTGATCTACAAGCACTGGCTGTCAGCGGAAACGATCTGTGGATCGCCAGCGATGGCGGCTTGAACTATTCCAACAACTTCGGCGGGTCTATCGAAGCCCGCATGAATGGTATCTCCGGATCAGATATGTGGGGTTTTGACAGTGGCTGGAACGAAGACGTGCTGGTTGGTGGCCGTTACCACAACGGCAACATGGCGTGGCATGAAAGTTTCCCCGAAGGAAAATTCTACCGAATGGGTGGAGCAGAGGCCGCCACCGGATATGTCAACCCGGGCGATGCACGCAAAACCCTCCATTCTGATATTGGAGGATACCGGCTCAAAGGCGGATTCTTAGATGGTGTCAGCTATTTTCCCGTTGGATTGTGGCCCAATGAAAGCTATGCCTATTATGCCAATTCTGAAATGGCTTGGGACCCGCGTTGCTGGAACCATGTGTACATCGGCCATGAAAACAAAATCTGGAAAAGTACCGACGGCGGCACCTCCTACTCCGTCCTCTACGCTTTTCCCGGTACGACAGACAATGCCGTGTATGACATTGAAGTGAGCCGATCCAATCCGGCTGTGATCTATTGTACCCAATGGGATGGCACAGACGATGCTCTGTGGAAAACGTCTAACGGAGGCCAAACTTGGTCGCAACGCACAAAATTACCCCTACCCAACAACAACGACCGAGCAAAAATAGCCGTCAGTGCAGAAGATGAAAACGTGCTCTGGGTGGCCGTGAGCTACGGCTCCAATGGTAAAAAAATTTATAAAACCACAGATGGGGGAACAACGTGGATCAACCTGACAACCAATACGCTCAATAATATCCGCATCACCAACATCATGGCCCAATACGGTACCAACGGTGGAGTCTATCTCGGTACCAATGTGGGTGTTTTTTACCGCAACAATACCCACACAGACTGGCAGCCCTACAATCAAGACTTTCCAATTTCTGCCGAAACAAATAAAATTAAACCTTTTTACCGAGACGGAAAAATCCGCAATGGATGTTGGAGTTTTGGGGTGTGGGAAGCACCACTGTTTGAACCGTCTTCCATCATCGCGCAGCCAATGGCCAGTGCCCTGGCACCGAATTGTGGCCGCGATACAACTTACTTCGATGATTATTCCGTACTGAATCATGCTGGAGCTTCTTGGCAATGGTCATTTGACCCGGCGCCTCAATGGGCCAGCTCAACCAATATCCGAAATCCAAAGGTCGTTTTTGGCCAAGAAGGCACGTACACAGCAACCCTTACCCTCAACGGCGAATTTTCCAAATCACTGTCCATCAAAGTCAACAATGGATGCCGTGCGGATACCATTCCGGGAGCAGCGATTACCTTGGGAGGTAATGATGCTGAAGATTACATCGCATTGCCACCCCTCCAACAG
>JBIPOY010000430.1:0-3243 GCA_044378705.1 Saprospiraceae bacterium | reverse complement strand
AGCCAATTACCCGATGTCCTTCAGCCCTGAGTTGAAGGTGTGTCTCTTGGGCGATGGCGCTGGATGCGCCTGCGAATAGATATGTTTTTTGCATTTATCGTTTGGAGATTTTATTGGTGGAAATGGTGCGCTGCCGGGTACACTTGAAACGGACCACGTGCTCTTCCCGGAGCGCGCGGTGCTTGGTAGAGCGTCCATGCATACGCTTGCGCCACATTTCGAAACTGCTGCGCTTCATCTGAGTGCGCATAAACGCTATGACGTCTTTTTCCTTGAGACCGAACTGTGTTTCAATCGCCTCAAATGGCGTGCGGTCTTCCCACGCCATTTGGATGATGCGATCGGTATTTTCAGATGTAAAAGGTGTCAACATAACAGACATAAACAAATATACAGACACAACAACATATATTCGAGGTGGTTCAAAACTTTATAGTCAACACAAAATCACAGTCTAAACAGGTTTTATTGGGCCTCTGTTGTGGCTCCATAAAACAAACGGGCGTCCAAGGCGCCAATGGCCGTTGTGTATGTGGTGTATTATTCTATTTTTGCACCCAACACTTGATTAGCATCATCCAATCATAGACATGAACAACATACTTCTGGGGGCCTTTTCCATGGCCTTGTGCTTCTTTTCTACGAATTCTTCCGCACAATTGATCATCAATGAAGGTTCCAATAGGAATTATTCAACCCTTGCCGATGAAAACAGCGACTATCCCGATTGGATAGAACTATACAACGCTGGAACAGACACCATCCATTTGCTCCATTATTCCCTGACGGATGACGCCTCCAACCCCACAAAATGGGTTTTTCCAAATGTCTTAATTTTGCCAAATCAGTATAAATCTATCTTTTGTAGCGGCAAAAACCGCAAGCCCATTACCGGATTCAAACACGCTCTGAATACGGGTAGTTTTAACCCCGTTGTGGGTTGGAATACCCATAACTTGTCTGATCCATTTTATTGGGATGGTATTTCAAACATATTGATCAATACTTGCTCCTACAGTTCCACGGGCTACACCATCAATTCTGTTTTTAACCAAACCCCAACGCCTTATTATTCAACCGTTTTTGCATTTCAAGATGGAAGTCCCTTTATTTGTGAAACACAATATGGCACCAAAGTAAAATTGAGGCCAAATATGAAAATAAACGGCGCCATCATCGGCACCGACGCTGTCCAAAATTCTCCTTATGACTACCCGGCTCCCTACGGCAACTGGTACTGGGCAGCCAAAAATCAAATGATTATTCCCGCCGCTGAATTATTGGCTGCCGGTGTAACCGCCGGAACTATTTCAAGTATATCTTTTGATGTTGCCGCAACCGACCCGAACACGGTCTACGACTACATTGACTTCAACATCAAACTGGTTTCCTCAGAAGAAGTAACGTCTTTTTTTGAACCGGTTGATACAAGCATCACCTTGCACACAAATTTTAAAATTCAAAAAGCGGGGGACACAGTTTATCTGTATTCGCCTTCACAAGTACAACTGAGCGCTCTTTTTGTCAATTGTGACAACCTAGACAACAGTACAGGTTGTTTTCCCGATGCATCGTCCAATATCGCACTGTTTGAAAAAGCAACCCCTTCGGCAAGCAACAACCAATCCGATACCTTTGCCGGGTATCTGTTAGCGCCCAGTTTTTCAACCCCACAAGGATTGTACAATGCACCCATTTCTGTCAGTATTGACAACCCCAATGGAAGCGGTACACATGTCCACTATACCTTGGATGGAAGCGACCCAACCCCTGAATCTCCCCTATACGCAGCACCCATCAACATCTTTTATTCCAACGTACTAAAAGCACGGGCATTTGCCAATGGCGTTTTATCCAGTCCGATTGCTGCAGCCTCTTATCTCCTGGGTATTAACCACGTTACGCCGGTACTTTCTGTTATTACAGACAATAAAAATCTGTATGGACCATCCGGGATATTTGACAATTGGCCTTTTGATTGGGAAAAAGAGGCTTACGTAGAATATTTTGATACAGCACACCACTTGGTTTTTTCTCAAAATGCCGCGATGCAAATAGATGGCGGCGCCGGCGGAAGTCGGTCTAACCCGCAACACTCTTTTCGAATTGGATTGGATGACAATGTGCTCGGAGAGGGCCCTGTTTACGCAGCATTAATTCCCAACAAGCCTGAACGCACGAAATACAGCGCATTGTATTTAAGAAATGGTAGCAACCAATACCTGGTTTATCCATACAAAGACGCTTGTCAGGTAACTTGTATGGGCGGAGAAACCAACAATTATTATTCTGCTTGGAGACCCATCACGGTGTACATCAACGGCACATATTTTGGACTTTATGAGCTGAGGGAAAAATTTGACGCAGAATACTTCGAAGAAGCCGACAACGCCACGGCTGATTCCATAGACATTCTGTCACAAAGCTATTGGTATGGAGCCGTACTACGGCCGGTAAAAGGGTCTCTGGACGCCTTTTATGATTCTTACAGCGCTTTTAAAAATCTGGATACGGCCAATCCGGATTTCTGGAGCGATGCTGACAAACACTTTGACATGACCTGGTACAACGACTATATCATCGGAGAGTCTTGGATGGGCAATACCGATTGGCCGGGAAACAATATAAAAATTTACCGATCCGATAAAACGGATTACCGCTGGAGATTCTGTCTCTTGGACATGGAACTTTCCTTGGCTCCCAATGCGTGGACCGACGCCAATTTTGACCATATCCACCACATGTTGACGCAAGACGCCTCCAATCCCTACATCAACATTTGGCTCAAGGGATTGCAAAATCCAACATTCAGAAATTACTTCATCAACCGGTACGCCGATGTGATGAATACCGCTTACCACATCGACCGGCTTATCCCCATTGAAAACAACATGTTTGTGCAAACAGCTTTGGAAATGCCCAAAGAATACCAGCGATGGGGAGATCCGAACCGCATCAACCAGCAAATGGCGGACTTTACCAACAACCACCTTGTTTTCCAGGGTCAACTGGCTGCCCGGACGGAGCAGGTGCGCAGCCATATAGTTTCCAACTTCAACCTAACCGGCCAAGTATCGGTCACCCTGAGTGTTTCGCCTCCGGGTGCCGGAAAAGTTAAGATTAGCACCATTATTCCCGGCGAACTTCCCTGGACAGGGGTGTACTTCGACGGTAATCCCGTGAAAATTACTGCCCTGCCTAACCCCGGTTATACCTTTGCCTACTGGGATGCCAATACCGTTG
>JBIPOY010000429.1:0-3246 GCA_044378705.1 Saprospiraceae bacterium | reverse complement strand
CCGACCGCTTGGCACTGTTTTTACAGGAAAGTGCCATCATAGACTTCACCGTAGCCATTAACTGGAACCCCTTGAGCCGACAGTGCATCGGAAGTACTTGCTTCTGTGCGCCAATGTGTAATACCATTTGTTCCAAACAACGCAACAATTCCTTGGCTACCTGCCGGAATTTTGTCCGCTCCCCTACCTTGGATTTGTCAATTGCTTCCGCTTCTGTCCGGAAATTGTATTGCTGTACAGCCTGATAAAGGCGCAATACCTCGCGGTTGTTACGGGAAAGAAGTCCCAACAGTTCTTCTGCATTGGGAAGGGCTTGGTCGGTCAACGAGACCAACTCCGTGAGTTGTTTGATCATAGTATAAGATTAAAAAAGCGTGTTTTTTGAGCGATATCCAAGCGCAAATCCCAAAAAAATCGTGGAAATGTACGCATCAATTGTATTTATATACAGAGTAAATTAGGGAAAATAGACTGTACTGTAACCCATAAAAATGGCCAATCTAAGAAGTTTATTCCAATTGGGTACCGACATCATCGAACATGGCAATGATTGTTCCCAGCCAAAATATCCAGCTGACCCAAAAGACTACAACTCCTAACATCCTTCGTAAATAGCCAGCATAAAAATAAGTATAAAATCAAAATGTTATTACAAAATTATAAAAAAAATCAAAATAAAAAATAGTGTAAATAAAAACATACCGGTTGTAATCGTTGAATTTTTGGCTTTTGCGAACATTAATGGGGTGAAAAATAATTTGATAAAATATTGATTTTCAAATCATTGCAATAAATATAAATGTCTGGAACATAACAAAAGTTTTACGTTTTTATCCACTAACTGTCGGAATAATCCCTGTGAACAACCCTGAATCTTTGTACCATAATCAAACGCACTTCAAATTTAAAAAATAACTTCCAACATGATCCAGTACTTCTCAAACGAAATCACCACAAACCTGAAAACCACTGTAGCCGCATTCATTGGACTATTATCTCCAAGAAACCACCTGCAACCTATCATTATCATTGATGCAACCAGTGCCCGACAAAAGGGAAGAAACCCGGGAAGATTACAGAAAAGGCGCGAACGATAAAAAATGATATTTAGTCAACATAATGTGGTTGTGAATGAAGTGCGATTGTAATCATTATAAAATATTTGCAATCAATCAAATCATCAAAACCACTTTAATCACAGTCTAAAATATTGATTTTTAATTGTTTGGAATCATTTTATAATGTCCAAATTTCAAAAATCACGCGAAAAAATCGTATTTCTGTCGAAAAAAACCACCAATAGTACCCCGCATCTTTGTTCTACCAACAAACCACTGAACATGATCCACATCATTAAACAACCCGAAACTAAACCTTATCTGCCACCTTCCGTCAAGATAGCTTGGGTGAAAATCCACTTCAACAATGCAGATATATACAGTCTGGAAGGCGTAGATGCACTACCTGTATTAAAAGAAAAAGAGCAATCAATCTTAAATACAGCTGCTATTCCCGAAAACATCCCTTACGCAACACTTACCCTGCTCGAAAGCGGCGCTATCCTGGCAACTTTTCCATTGTTAAGCAAATTACCCGGCTCCATTCAGGCTGATAAGTTTACAGTTTGGTTCAATCTCGACGCACCGGCACATCTCCCGGCGAATGTCTTGGGCAGTGCCCTTGAAATTGCCGCAGGTAAATACCTGATGACGCAATCCGTCAACGAATGGATCGTTTTCTTTAAACCTAGCAAATCCATCATAACAACCTCATAATCAAAAATTAACGCCAAAAAACCTCTCTTTCCCCCGAAAGACCTTTTGAAAACCATGATGCCTCCCGTGTCGCTCGTCTTGGAAGAAAGATGAGCTGACCGGGGCCTTGGTAGCGAACACAATGATTACCCATTACCACGTTGAGCACCACTTAACACATTAAACAACCCTTGGAGATCCCGGAAAATCCCGAAAAGAGTACGGACGCGGACGCCGAAAAGCGATTAGAGTAGGCCAAAAAACCAACTATTTCAATGAAATTTTTTAAACTCCTTATTGTATTCTTGTCCTTGGGGCTACCTGTTTTCGCCCAAGATAGCCAACCAACACCCATACCGGGACAGTACATCGTTACCTTGAAAGCTACCGCCGCAATCCCAGTCTGTTTGCAAGAAACGGCCAATGACAGCCGAGAGCAAATCGTTCAAATAAACCAAATAAAAAGAGACGCCAACCTGACCAAACTTTCACAAACACGACAATCTGCTAATATCGGAGAAGAAAACATCATCGCTGTATTTGCTGACGTTCTAGTAGGGTTTTCGGCCAAATTAACCCCGGCCGAGGTGTCTAAATTGTCCGAAAACCCAGATGTCGAGGGGGTTTATCAAGACTATTACATCCAACTCGACCCCCAAGCGTTGGAAGAAAAACCTGGAGATTATGTCCCGGAAGGTCAAACAGTACCTTGTGCCATCACCAACGCCGGCGGGTTTAAAAAAGCAACCAGTGGAAATTGGATCTGGATCCTAGACACAGGCATTGATGTTGATCACCCCGATTTGACCGTAGGCGACTTGTTTCCCTATGCCAAATCATTCATCCCCGGTGAATCGCACGACGATGGTAACGGGCACGGTACCCATGTTGCCGGCATTGCTGCAGCAAAAAACAACGGCATTGGAATCGTTGGCGTCTCCGCCGGCGCCTTGGTTATTCCTGTAAAAGTTCTTTCCAATGGGGGTATGGCTTCCTTCACCTACGTCATTCAAGGTCTCAACCACGTCTCTGTGTACGATAAATTCAATGATGTCGTCAACTTAAGCCTCGGTGCTTACCCGGTAAATAATTGCCAAAATAGCAATCCTGCTCTCAAAAATGCCATTCTTAACCTAGGAGCCAATGGCACGTGGGTGTGTATTGCCGCCGGAAACAACGGCGCGCAAGCTACTCTCTGCTCCCCAGGCTGCATCAACGGACCCAAAGTATTTACCGTGGGTGGGACCACATGCTCAGGCGGGTGCTATACCAGCTCCAACTGGGGAAGTACCGTGGTGGACTGGGTAGCAACCGGAGTAAACGTATATTCTACCTATAAAAATGGTGGATATGCAACGCTGAGTGGCACTTCCCAGGCAACCCCCGTGGTGGCCGGCATCATTCATTCCTTGGGCGGACCACCCGTAAGCGGCGGAACAGTCACCTGCGGAAACCAGTCGGTACAACCCGCCGCCTATAAAAAAGCAAAAAG
>JBIPOY010000105.1:0-9468 GCA_044378705.1 Saprospiraceae bacterium | reverse complement strand
TCAAAATCACTTTAATCACAGTCTATTGACCATGAAAAAGAAATATGACGTAGCGGTGGTGGGCGCCGGGATTGTTGGACTCGCCGTGGCGCTCACAGCAGCCAAACAAGGAAAAAAGGTAGTGGTGTTTGAGCGCAGTCCCCGCTCCTTGGGTGCCAGTATCCGAAATTTTGGTTTGATATGGCCCATTGGGCAAGCGGCTGGCGCCAACTTTGACAGGGCCATGCGCAGCCGTGGGGTATGGATGGATTTGGCAGAGAAAGCAGTCATTGATTTGTCGGAAAACGGCTCACTAACCCTTGCGTACCACGACGATGAACAGGCTGTTTTGGAAGAATTTGTTGATACAGCAGCTGAAAATGGCTATGAATGCTCCCTATTGACGCCATCGGAGATCGCAGAAAAGTCTCCGGCTACCCGTACAGAAGGTTTGAAAACCGGTTTGTGGAGCCGTACGGAGTGCACCGTGTCTTCGCGTCAGGCATTGCCCCAGTTGGCGGCCTATCTTGAAGAATCATTGGGTGTTGACTTTTATTGGAGTCGGGCGATTACCCATATAGAGCCGGGCCATGTGTCTGATTTTTACGAGGTGTGGGGTGCTGAACGGATTTACATCTGCGGGGGTCAGGATTTTGAGACGCTGTATCCCAAAATATTTGCTGAAAGTGGCATTACCCGTTGTAAATTACAAATGATGCGTACCGTAAGCCAGCCGGATGCCTGGAAATTAGGCCCTTCCTTGTGCGCCGGTTTGACCTTGCGGCACTATGATAACTTTGCCAATTGCCCTTCACTCGCGGCGGTAGATGCCCGTTATGACCTCGAAAATCCATTTTTTAAACAATGGGGTATTCACGTGTTGCTGTCTCAAAACAGTTTTGGGGAATTGATCATCGGCGACAGTCACGAGTATGGTTGGGATGTTCAGCCTTTCGATCAAGCAGACATCAACCGGGAAATCATACAATACCTGCACACGTTTGCACAATTCCCGGCGGTAGAAATCGCAGAGATGTGGCATGGCATTTACCCAAAAATATCCGGAGAAACAGCATTGGTTCAAGAAGTAGAGCAAAATATCTGGGTCGTGAACGGGCTCAGTGGAGCCGGTATGACCTTGAGCTTTGGGCTTGCAGGCGAAATTGTATAGCTGGAAACCATCCATACAATATTCAAACACACTCCCTTTCGGAAATCAATACCTCCACTTTATAGCAACAATTAGTTATGTCCAAAATCATTGACTTATACAAGCTACATGGCCACGCAGAATACATTGGAGAGCCCGTTTCACAGCTGGAGCACGCCTATCAGGCAGGCCACCTCGCTTTGTCGTCCGGGGCAGCGCCAGACGTGGTAATCGCCGCATTTTTACACGATATCGGTCATCTGTGTGCAGATGCCGGTGTGGCGCAGATGGACGGACTGGGTACGATGCACCACGAGCAAGTAGGTGCTGATTTCCTGCGTGCGCACGGATTGCCTGAACGGGTAGCCAAATTGACAGAAAGCCACGTACAGGCCAAACGTTATCTCACGTTTGTAGATCCCGCTTATTTTGCGGGACTCTCAGAGGCCAGTCGTGGCACTTTGCGCTGGCAAGGAGGCCCCATGAATGCTGAAGAAGCCCGTGCTTTTGAGTCAGACCCGGACTTCGAAGTGATTTTACAACTCCGGCAATGGGATGAACAAGCAAAAGTTGAAGGATATCCGGTATCTGATCTGACTGTTTTTGAATCCATTTTACAGCAAATCACGGCCCATTCATAACGATACTAACACAATAATCGCATTGCTTTACATGAGCTTAGTGTAAGCTTAACCATAATTTCTTTCTTCAAAACTAAATTCTTTCTGATTATGAAGGTTCAACAACCCACCTTCAAGGGTGCAATCTGTGCCCTTGCAGTACTTTTCATGTCTTGTGCTACTTTGCTTGCTCAGCGGGTAAGTGGTAGCGTTTTGGACGCTGAAACCAACGAGGCCCTTCCAGGCGCGTCGGTCATGGTAAAAAACACAACCCGGGGCACCAGCTCCGATGGCAACGGAAAATTTGTGATCGACGCTAAAGTCGGTGAAACATTGGTGGTTTCTTACGTTGGCTACAACCAGCAGGAAATTGCCCTCGGTGCTGTTTCAACCATTGAAATCCGCTTGGTAGGCGGTAAGTTACTTGATGAGGCCGTCGTAACCGGCCTTGGTTTCAGGAAAGACAAAGCAAGATTGGGGTACGCTACCCAAGAGGTGAAGGGTGCTGACTTGCTGAAAGCACGTGAGCCAAACCCCATCAACTCTTTGGTGGGCAAGGTAGCCGGTCTTACGGTGGGCGCCTCCACTGAATTGTTGGGTGCTCCGAACCTTAGCCTCCGTGGATCCACGCCTATCTTTGTCGTAGATGGTGTACCCATCAACTCAGACACCTGGAACATCAGTGCTGACGATATCGAGACATATACGGTATTGAAAGGCCCTGCTGCTGCGGCACTTTATGGCTTCCGGTCTCAAGATGGTGTGATCATGATCACCACTAAAAAGGGCGTCGCCGGCCGTACTACGGTGGAGTTTAACACCAGCCAGATGATGGAAAAAGGCTTCAACGCGTTGCCAACGGTACAAGATGAATATGGCCCCGGTGACCACGGTCGCTATTCTTTCGTGGATGGCCGCGGCGGCGGTCTTAATGATGGTGACTATGATATTTGGGGACCACGCTTTGAAGGTCAGGCATTGCCACAGTATGACAGCCCGATCGACGCAGAAACGGGCGCAAGAACGGCTACTCCTTGGACCGCTCGCGGTACAGACAACCTGGAACGCTTTCTGCGCCCCGGTTTTCAAAGCAACAACAATATTGCCGTGACCACCGGTACTGACAAATCGCAGTTCCGTTACTCTACTTCCTACAATCACACAGGCGGTATGGTACCCAATACACAATTGAATGTGGCCAATTTTAATGTTTCCGGGGGGCTTGATTTCTCAGAAAAAATTCACCTCGAGGCCAATATCAACTACAACCGTCAGTTTACGGATAATATCCCCGATGTACAATACGGGCCAAACTCCATGATTTACAACATCACCATCTGGGGTGGTGCCGATTGGAATGTGGACGATATGCAAAACTACTGGCAGCCGGGTAAAGAAGGTACGCAGCAGATTTATGCCGAATACCAACGCTACAACAACCCTTGGTTTCTCGCAAAAGAATGGTTGCGTGGGCACCAAAAAACGGATGTGTTTGGTCAAACAGCTCTTTCTTACAAGTTCGCTCCAGGCTTTACAGCCAAATTGCGTACGGCGGTTACTACCTACGACCTTACCCGTTCCGAAAAATTCCCATTTTCTGCAACCGTGTACGGACGCGAAGAAGGACGCGGAGATTACCGCGAAGACAAGCGCTCACTCTTTGAAAACAACACCGACTTGACCATCAATATGGATAAGAACATCGGGGACAATTTCAGCGTGAACGCTTTGGTAGGAGGAAATATTCGCTCTTTCCAGTACAACTCAAGCTATGTGACCACCGATTACCTGAATGTACCCGGTTTGTACACCTTCAGCAATTCAGCAAATCCGATCAAAGCCTTTGATTTTGACTCTAAAATGTTGGTAAACAGTGGATTCTATTCCGCTGATTTCGGTTTCAAAAACATTCTATTCGTCAACACGACCGGCCGTGTCGACAAACTTTCTACCCTTCCAAAGGGAAACAATACCTTCTTTTACCCTTCTGTCAGCACCTCTTTGGTGGTGTCTGAAATGGCTGATTTGGGCCCTGTGTCCTTTTTGAAATTACGCGCTGCCTATGCCAATGTGAAAGCTGGTTTGACCGCAAAAACCATTGGTGCTACGCCTTCCGCTGCGTATCCTATCGGTTACGGATCATACTACTCGTCTTCTTACGATGGCCCTACCTACGAAAACTCGTCGGTTTACAATTCTCCTTTGGTGTACAACAACCAACCAGGATCCTATTTCTCTAACACCATTTCCAACGCCAACCTTCAGCCCCTTAACCGTACCAACTACGAAGCAGGTGTTGAGGCCAAAATCTTGCGCAATCGCGTTGGTATTGACCTTACTTGGTTCCGTTACGTGGATGGTCCACAAATTTTTGCAGTGCCGCTTTCTGAAGCTACCGGCTACACCAGTCAATTGGTAAATGCCGTAAAAACCCAGCGTCAAGGTTGGGAAGTTACCTTGAATGGTTCACCCATCCGCCCTGAAAAGCCCGGTGATTTCTCTTGGAATGTGTTGGCCAACTGGAGCACTTTCAAAGAAACATTCTTGGAACTGCCAACAGGGATTGACCGTATCTATGGTTTCTTCGAAAAAGGAGACAGAACGGACAAGTATTACGACCGTGCATTTGTGCGTACCAGCGATGGTCAAATCATCAATGATGGCTCCGGACGTCCTATTATCAATCCTACGGCACAGTTCTTGGGATACCAAAACCCAGACTGGGTGTGGGGCTTGTACAACAAGTTTTCTTACAAAGGCTTGAGCCTTGGTATTCAGTTTGATGGTCGTGTTGGCGGTGTCATCACGAACTACATACGACGCCAGACATTCCGCGGTGGCCGTAACCTCGAAACCACGGAGGGTGCCATGGGTGCCGCTCGTCTGTTGGATTGGGAAAACCAAAAAGCAGGAAAATACAACAACCCCCAAGAAAATGGTAACTGGGTTGGTGAAGGTGTTGTCGTAAGCAATGGTGCTGCCATTCAATACGATCAATTTGGCAATATCACCAATTATGATCAATTGCAATTTACCCAAAATGGTACCAAAACTTTCTTGCAAGACTATATCAGCCGCTACTATAGCCCAGCGGAGGGAAGTCTGATGAGCCGCACGTTTTCCAAGCTGCGTGAAGTGACTATTACCTACCAAATGCCTGAAAAATGGTTTGCAAAGGGTAATTTGATCCGCTCTGCTTCGGTTTCTTTGGTGGGTCGTAATTTGCTCTATTTCGCTGAATTCAAAGATATTGACCTCGATACCTACGTTGGACGCAACTACTCCGGCGCTGGCTATTCAGATCTTCAGTCGCCAACCGCAAAGCGTTATGGCATCAATTTGAATGTAACCTTCTAATTGTTCAGGTTCAGCTCTTCATGGGTTGGTGTGGTGGCAAAAACACCACACCAACAAAATTCTCAACAATTCATAAACAGATAATTGTAATGAAAAACATACCATTTCTTTTCATGCTGATGGCGTTTCTTTTTGCTGCCAACGGCTGTCAAAAATTTGAAGACTTAGAGTCTGATCCCAATAGATCCACGTCGGCGTCGCCTTCGCTTGTCCTCCGTGGTGTCCTGAAAGATGTTTACTATTCTCCTTGGGATGATGAAAGCCGCTGGAGCCAGTATTGGTGCATCAACTACAACTACTACGGAACCAACGAATATTGGACGGGTGCAGCGGATTTCCGTTACACAACGTTGAAAAACGTATTGAAAATGGAGGAAGAAGCAGCTCGTATCAACCTCCCGGCTGTAAATGCTTACAGCGCTGTCGGTAAGTTTTTACGCGCTTATTTTTACTATGACATGACGATGCGCGTAGGGGATGTGCCACTTTCGGAAGCCCTTAAAGGTGCCGATAACGTGTTCCCAAAATACGACACGCAAAAAGAAGTATTTGTCCAGATTCTGAATTGGCTCGAGGAAGCCAACAGTGATTTGGCTGATCGCATTGCTGTTGCCGATAACACCCTGCAAGGAGATATTTACTACGGTGGTGATTTGCGCCGCTGGCAAAAAGCGGTGAATGCTTTTAAATTGCGTGTTTTGGTTCAAATGAGCAACAAATCTGCTGACGCCAGCCTGAATCTTGGTGGTGAGTTTACAAAAATTCTCAGCGATCCGGCAAAATATCCTGTCTTCGAAAGCAATGACGATGACTTGGCACTCCAGTACAACGCTGTGTCTGACAAGTATCCCACCAACCCTGACAATTTTGGCTTTGACGCTTTGCGTAACAACATGTCAGCCACGCACATCGGGTTGCTCACGTCTCTTAAGGATCCACGCGTGTTCGTGGTTGCTGAACCAGGAACCTATTTTACCGATACCCTCGGCCTTTCTCGCACTGATTTTAATGCCTATGTAGGGGCGCCATTTGATGAGGGTCTTGATGCAATGTCTTCCAAAGCTCAAGGTGGCGTATATGCCCTGATTGGCCGTGCGCGTTATTACGGCGGTTACACAGCTGAACCAGGGGTACAAATTGGATACGCAGAAATGTGTTTCAATATTGCTGAAGCGATTAACCGCGGCTGGTACAACGCTGGAAATGCGTCAGATTGGTACGCAAAAGGAATCACGGCTTCGATGAATTTCTTCGGAATCAGCGATGCGGCGGCGCTTACGGCTTATTTGGCGCAGCCTCTGGTCGCCTACCAAGGCAACAATGCCGCTGGTTTGTCACAGATTTTGGACCAACGTTATCTTGCGCTTTTCCAACAAGCTGGTTTGGAATCTTATTTTCACTGGCGTCGTACCGGCGCTCCTGCATTTGCTTTTGGTGGCCCAGGCACCGGCAATTCCGGGCTTATTCCTCGGCGCTTTCAATACCCTACGAGCGAACGTGACAACAACTCTGCCAATTATGACGCTGCTCTGCTGCGCCAGTTTGGTAATTCCAATGACAATGTGAACGACGAACTCTGGATCACAAAAAACTAGTTTCTAACACAATCGAATCTAACGGGCTTGGTACTTTGCCAAGCCCGTTTTAGTTTTAATACAGCTTTTTTTGTATTGCTTTGTATGCTGAATTAGCGCTATTATTGCAAAAAATAGGTGATAATATGTCAAAAAATACGCTGTTCTTATGGCTAGTGTGTATTTTTCTTGCTCAGATGGTGCAAGCTCAAACTGACAACGTTGAAAAGGATACCGCTGGCCTCCAATCGCTCCATGAATTGGTGGTTACCTCCAACCGAACAAGTACCGTTCGTTTGGAGGCTCTTGACGCCATTGATGTTGTGGACAATACACGCTGGAGCAGGTTCCAGCCACGTACAACGCCCGAAATTTTGTTTCAAATGCCGGGTGTTTTTGTACAAAAAACAAACCACGGTGGCGGATCTCCTTTTATCCGTGGCCTTACAGGCAATCAAACGCTCTTACTGCTCGATGGTATCCGTCTCAACAACGCTACTTACCGATATGGCCCCAATCAATATCTCAATACGGTGGATGCCTTCTCCCTCAAAAGTATCGAAATCCTTCGCGGCAGCGGTTCTGTGCAATACGGCTCTGATGCCCTCGGCGGCACCGTTCAGTTATTTACAAAAAATGTTGCTTTTACTGAAAAAAGTACCTGGACAGGCGATTTTTTAGGCAGATTATGGTCGCAAGGCATGGAAGAGAGCGCCCATGGATCTATGGGTTTTTCAGGAAAAAATGTGGCCGTACATGGCGGGGTTTCTGTCCGCCATTTTGGCGATTTGGTAGGCGGGGATACAACAGGGCGGCAATCGCCAACAGGCTACGCCGAATATGCGTTCGACGTAAAATCTAAAATCAGGCTTGGAAAATACAATACAATCACGTTGGCGCACAACGAAGTTATCCAACGACAAGTGCCTGTATTCCACAAAATATTGTTGGAAAATTACAAAATAAACGAATTCGAACCCCAAAAACGGATGCTTTCCTATGTTCGTATGGATGGCAAAACGAACGCAAGGGGCATTGAAAACTGGTATATTATCGCCTCCCGACAGCACACAAAAGAAGGTAGAATCAGCCAAAAAAATGGCGCCACTACCCGCAGGGAAGAACAGGATGATGTGGTGACGTACGCTGTTACCAGTAATATTACGAGTGTTATTTCCAAACGATTATCTTCGAATTCCGGACTTGAATTGTACGCAGACCATGTCGGCAGTACCCGTCAGGATTATAATATCAGCGATGGGACAGTAGTTGAAAAACGTGGCCTGTACCCTGATGGTGCTCGAATGTTGAGCGTGGCGGCCTTCTCCCTGCAAGAATTAACGTTGGATCGTTGGAAAATAACCACAGGCACACGGTTTAATGCCTATCAAATTGATGTACAAGATGCTGTATTGGGTGCTATACAACTTACTCCTGCTGCTTGGGTGTGGAATGCAGGAGTGCAGAGAACGGTGTATGAACATACAAATGTGTTTCTATCGTACAACTCGGGTTTCAGGACCCCCAATATCGATGATCTTGGCACCCTCGGTATTGTCGATTTTAGATATGAAGTTCCCAATTATGCCTTACAACCAGAGCGCTCTCATAATTTTCAGCTGGGTGTAAAATCCCACAACAACCGGGTGCGTACAGAAATGTACCTGTATCGGAATATCTTGAATAATTTGATTGCCAGGGTTAAAACATTGGATACCATCCAAGGTTATCCGGTATATCAAAAAGAAAATATTGAAAGGGCGTATATCCAAGGTGTTGAAAATCAATTCTCTATTTCTCTTCGCCATGATTTTCTAGTGGATGGCCACCTGGCCTATTGTTTTGGACAAAACCTGACCAAACAAGAACCTGTACGCCGAATTCCGCCTCTAAATGCTCGTGTAGCCATTCGTTTTCAGCCAAAAAGGTGGTTTGTGGCCCTTGAATGGCTTGCGGCAAGTGCGCAAACGCGACTTGCTCAAGGTGATCGGGATGACAACAGGATCCCGATTGGAGGCACACCAGCATGGTCTGTTTTTAATGTTTATGGCGGCTATACACGGGGGGCACTTCGGGTTAACCTGAATGTTGTCAATGTGCTGAATGCAGATTATCGCCTGCACGGATCGGGGGTAAATGGCGCGGGGAGGAGCGTGGTGCTCTCCATTGGGTACAGTTTTTTTCACGCATAAACGCGAAGACGCGGAGACGCGAAGGAGGGTTTCTCCCGAATGCGCGGAGACGCGAAGGAGGGTTTCTCGCGAAGACGCGGAGACGCGAAGGAGGGTTTCTCGCGAAGGCGCGGAGACGCGAAGGAGGGTTTCTCGCGAAGGCGCGGAGACGCGAAGGAGGGTTTCTCGCAGAGGCGCGGAGACGCGAAGGAGGGTTTCTCCCGAATGCGCGGAGACGCGAAGGAGGGTTTCTCGCGAAGGCGCGGAGACGCGAAGGAGGGTTTCTCGCAGAGGCGCGGAGACGCGAAGGAGGGTTTCTCGCGAAGACGCGGAGACGCGAAGGAGGGTTTCTCGCAGAGGCGCGGAGACGCGAAGGAGGGTTTCTCGCAAAGGCGCGGAGACGCGAAGGAGGGTTTCTCGCAGAGGCGCGGAGACGCGAAGGAGGGTTTCTCGCGAAGGCGCGGAGACGCGAAGGAGGGTTTCTCGCAGAGGCGCGGAGACGCGAAGGAGGGTTTCTCGCAGAGGCGCGGAGACGCGAAGGAGGGTTTCTCGCAGAGGCGCGGAGACGCGAAGGAGGGTTTCTCGCAGAGGCGCGGAGACGCGAAGGATCGTAAGTG
>JBIPOY010000428.1:0-3249 GCA_044378705.1 Saprospiraceae bacterium | reverse complement strand
ATCCGAGGTTTAAGTCCCTATCCCGGTGCTTGGACCACCCTGCATGGTAAAGTGTTCAAGATACTGCGATCCAAAAAAATAACGCCGGAAATAACGCCGGAAATAACGCCGGAAATAACGCCGGAAATAACGCCGGAACAGCCCGGCATGTTGATGGTTCATGGCAACAAAGATTTATTCATCAGCACCTTGGATGGTTATATTCAGGTCCTAGAACTTCAGTTGGAAGGAAAAAAAAGAATGGAAGCCGCCGAATTTCTTCGCGGACACCCCATCACCGATTCCTTTGTCCGGTAAAATATTCACATCGATTCCCGTAAATTTCAGATTAATATTTGTTCAAGTCACTAAAAAAAGATGAAAACATACCAATAGTTTTGTCATCTTTGCGTTCAGTTTTAAAACATGCAATTTTTAATCGCAATTCACCCTATTTCACGCTGCACCATGATCAGTTCAAGAGAGCAGCCACTCAAAATACCGGATAGGGTAACATATTCCCAAAAAGCCAACCCTTTTTGCAACCACCTGAAGTGTTTTTACGTACACTCTTCCATCTCTTGATGTGGTCTTTCTCGGCCAAATCAGGGGTTCTATGATGAGCATCATCTGTTTTACTGACTGGTGTCTGTCGTGGTTTAACTACGCGGAATTTAAATTACAATATCTTTGTTGGGTCAAACATGTTGACCTTGTTTAAAAAGTTCATTGCTATCTACTAATCCACAAAATCTGTTCATTATGGTTGCTTACTTCATTTTCTTTTTAACCCTGTTGGCTACTGCTGTTGTCGGACTTTCGAACAACACGGCAGAAATCGGATCAGAGGATTAGATCACTGATTTAATTCCTTTTTAAGACCTTTTTTTCACACGGAGCCTGTTGCGTTTAAAACGCAACAGGCTCTTGAATTTATACGACACACGCTGCCACATTGTTTTTTCTGGAATCATTCCGTACCCATTGTTTGTTGCTTAATATTAAATACCTGGACCTCGCTTAAACGTACTTTGTTCTTCGATTTTAAGATTGTAATCCTTAATTTTGATGCCCTTACACGTGGAAAAACGAGGATTTTTCTTGCACCAATGGTGGTTGAATGGGCAACGCGCTGCCAGCCTTTGTCGTCCCAAATTTCTACTTTAAAATCTTTTACATTTTGACCGAAATACCGGCTGTCTTCACATAATTTAACGCAATTAAACACTGTCGCCTCCCCCAAATCAACCGTGACAGCGCCTTCTTGGTGATTTTTGGTTGTTTTAATATGGTAGGCAGAGGTCTGATTTCCGTCTGTAAGCGCCCTTGTTGTTTTAGATCTACTGCCGTTCGCTATACTTGCGTTTTTATCAAATGCCAAATTGTTGGCAAAATCCCTTTGTACGGTTGCCCCGAATGCAGCAAGATGACTGGAATCTCGTTCATGAATTCGGCCGCGTCGATCTGGCGGCACGTTCAGAATCAAATTGGCGCCACGCCCAACAGACTGCAGGTAAATATCAAACAGCGCTTCAGGGGTTTTCACTTTTTGATCTTCTTCCGCATGATAAAACCAGCCTGGACGAATACTGACATCACATTCGGCAGGAATCCAAGCAGCACCATTTTCTTGCCCTGTTTGCAGTATTGGTCCCGGTGGGCCTGTGGCGCCGCGACCGAAACCAACCGTATCAAGCATACACCAATTGGTTTCATTGACCGTTCCTGATTCATTGCCTGCCCAGCGGCAACCGGGTCCTATATCACTGAAAATAATGGCATTGGGCTGGTATTTTTTGACAATTTTTTCAAATCTAGGAAAATCATATTCTTGTTTTTTACCATTGGGCCCTTCCCCATTGGCGCCATCCCACCACACTTCAAAAAGTTCTCCATACCCGGTAAGAAGCTCTGTCAGGGTATTGGCATACACATCGTTGTACTCTGGCGTGCCGTACAGGGGGTGGTTTCGATCCCAGGGACTGAGGTAAACGCCAAATTTCAAGTCATACCGGCGACACGCATCCGACAACTCCTGCAAAACATCACCCTTGCCATTGCGCCATTTACTTTCTCGAACAGTGTGGGTAGAATATTTAGAAGGCCAGAGACAAAAGCCGTCGTGGTGTTTGGCCGTAACAACCACCCCTTTGGCTCCCGCCAATTTTGCCACCCGGCACCATTGATCACAATCCAAATCGGTGGGGTTAAAAAGCGCTTCGGTCTCTGTTCCATGTCCCCATTCCAAGTTGGTAAATGTGTTGGGGCCAAAGTGAAAAAAAAGGTAAAACTCCGTTTCATGCCAAGCAAGTTGGGCCCGAGTAGGGGTTGGTACGGCAGGTTTTTGGGCAGATGACAACGGGCAAACAGCCATCGTCAACAGTACCGAAAAAAAGAAAGACAAAAGTTTGTGCATAAGTAGCAAATTTGCAGAGAAAAGAAAGCAAATGTATGCCTTTACGCAACTCTTTAGTCTGTGATTAAAGTGATTTTGATGATTTTATTGATTACAAATATTTGATTTACACACTTCATTTACAACCAATTTGTGTTGACTAAAACTACCTCATTGTATGAATATTCTTGTGACCGGAGGAGCCGGGTTTATAGGTTCTCACACTGTTATTGCGCTTTCAGAAGCAGGATTTACCCCTATTATTGTTGATAATTTTTCGAATTCAGAAAAATCCGTATTAGACGGTATTGAAAAAATACTGGGTCGAACGGTACGTTGTCATACCATTGACTGCAATGATAGCGCTGCGCTGCGGGAGGTTGTTCGCACTGAAAAAATTGAAGGTGTCATTCACTTTGCGGCCTTCAAGGCGGTAGGGGAATCTATGAGCAATCCGCTCGCTTACTACCGCAACAACCTTGGATCCATGCTCACTTTGCTGGAAGTGATGCTGGAAGCAGGGGTTGGCAATCTGATTTTTTCGTCGTCGTGCACCGTTTATGGTGAAACGGATACCCTCCCCGTCACCGAGATAACTGCCGTAAAGCCGGCCGCTTCTGTTTATGGCAACACCAAACGTGTTGGCGAAGAGATCTTACACGATGTAGCAAAAGCACACCCCATAAAAGTCATTGCGCTGCGATACTTCAACCCCATTGGCGCTCACCCCTCGGGCCTCATTGGAGAGCTTCCCCTCGGTATCCCCAGCAACCTGGTACCTTTCGTAACCCAAACGGCCATCGGGCTTCGACCATCCCTGACCGTTTTTGGCAACGACTACCCTACCGACGATGGCAACTGCATACGAGATTACA
>JBIPOY010000427.1:0-3260 GCA_044378705.1 Saprospiraceae bacterium | reverse complement strand
GCGGAACGCTCACCGTTACAAGCGGTACTCAGAGCACACCGTTTACACTTCTTACCGGTTTCGCAGACACCCTGACCTTCGATGTGCTCAATGGCGAACCACTTTCTTTTACCTGGGTACAAGGTGCTTTCCTCACGGAAATTTCTTACCAAGTTCTCAACAATGTGGGTGGCGTGGTTGCCCAGGCCTCTTCGCCCAATATGCCTGGCTCCGGGGTGCTCTTCTCCGGGGTTGGCAACTGTATCACCTGCTCCCCACCCATCAATTTTGCCGTCAGCAACGTGTGGGATACCTACGCCAAATTGCGCTGGTCTATCAACCCAAGTGGACCCAACCCTGCTGTCCAATGGCGTGTCATTTATGGCACCCAAGGCTTTGACGTAGCGGCAGGCGCCGGAGATACCGCCACAACAACTATACCCAAAATCACACTCAACGGCCTGCAAAAAAAGACCTGGCACGATGCTTACATCGAACAAGACTGTGGCCTCGCCGGCGGATGGAGTGATCGCATCGGGCCAATCTCTTTCGAAACCTATTGGACGAAAGATGTGGGCATCTCCGGTATCGTTAGCCCGGTATCCGGTTGTGATCTGGGAGAAGATACGGTGCGGATTTTACTCAGAAACTACGGCGCAGCACCCCAATCACTCGTTCCGTTCCGCTACACCGTGAATGGCCAAGATGTCAATATTCCCAAACCTGAGGATGGTATGTACACCGGTGTTTTAGGGAAAGACAGCACCGAAACCATCGCCTTTGAAACGCTGTATGATTTTTCAGCCCCAGGAGAATACAAAATCGTCGCGTTTACCAAATTCCCCGGCGACCAAGATTTGAGCAATGACACCTTTACCTATTTTATTAACAATCGCCTGCTGTCGCCATACCAACAGTCTTTTGAACCCTGGCATGGGGGCTGGACGGTGACGTCTGAGAGCGGTATTCCTAGTTTTGAATACGGAACGCCCAACAAAGTAAACATCCCGGCCGCAGCCAGTGGCCAATATGCCTGGGTCACCCACCTCGCCGGCACCTATAACCCAAGCGAACGATCCTTCCTGGAATCCCCTTGCTTTGATTTTTCCCAACTCACCGTGGATCCTGCCATCTCTTTTTCCCTCGCCCGTGACCTGGAAAGTTCCTACGATGGCGCATGGCTAGAGGTTTCCCTCGATGGTGGCGATACCTGGTCTAAAGTGGGCGGTATGGGCGAAGGCATCAATTGGTACAATCAAGACCTTATTCAAGGTACCATCGCCGGTGAATGCTGGTCGGGCAACAGCGGTGGCTGGGTTACCGCACGACACGCACTCAATGGTACAGCAGGGCAAAGTGCAGTGCGACTGAGGTTTGCCGTTGCTTCCGATCTTTCTGTGCAATACGGCGGACTGGGCATTGATGACGTACGGATTTTTCCATCCTTCAGCAAAGACCTCACTGGCTCCGCTGTCTCTATCGCCAGTGAAAATGAATTGTGCGGACTGCCAAACGAAACCATCACCTTTACTTTCGTCAATACCGGAGCCCAAACACAAAACAACTACCAGGTGGCCTATTCCGTCAATGGCGGTACGCCAATATTTGAAACGGTCAACAGCGCCGTCGCTCCCGATCAGTCCAAAAGCTACACGTTCAACGCTACCTACGACAGCCGTGATGCGGTATCGGTAATCAAATGCTGGACCAAACTCGCCGGCGACCAAGCCCCCGCCAACGATACATCCACTTTTACCATTGACCACAGACCCCTGCCAACACCGTTCCACGAAGACTTTGAATCTCTAATACTGCCGCAAGGATGGACAACCGATGGTTATATCACCAACGGCCATGGCAATACTTCCTGGGTGCTCGGAGTCAACTTGTATTCCTTCAACCCGACCTCTATTCACGATCTGCCGCGCTACGGCACCATCGGGGCAAACGATTCCCTGGAATTTTCCTATCGGGTCGTCAACTATTCCGGTGGCGGACCAACCATCCTGTCACTTGGAACAACCTTTGAATTACAGGTCTCCACCGACTGTGGCGACACGTATGAAACGGTCGATACCATCAACAGTGCCAACCATACGATTACAACCGTGATGCAAAAGCGGAAGGTTTCCCTCGCGCAATTCGCCGGCCAATCCATTAACATCCGAATCCTCGGCACTTGGGGTTCCGGTGATTTTTGGTTTGATGTGGACAATATCAACTTGCTTTCCTGCGCTGCTGACATGAACCTTTCCGCCGATATCACCAACGCCAACCCCGGTCAAAACAATGGTGACGCTACCGTAAACGTCGGCCTCGGAAACCCACCCTACACTTACCTTTGGAGTACGGGGTCAACAGCACAGTCCATCGGCAACCTCTCCGTGGGCACCTACACGGTCACCGTTACAGACGCTTTCGGTTGTACCGATGCTTTTGAAGTCAGTATTGGGACGAGCGCTGTGGTTGACATCGAGGGCCTCACATCGCTCACACTGCACCCCAATCCTACCAGTGGCCGAGCTACTCTTGTCGCAGCATTTGACAGGGTGGTGGACGAGGCCCGCGTAGAGGTTGTCAACCTGCTTGGCCAATCGGTGTGGCAGACGACTTCCACCAACACGGCCGTACTCAACGAGAACATTGATGTAACGTTGCTTCCCAACGGATTGTACCTCGTTCGCCTACTCGTCGATGGACAGGTAACAACCCGTAAACTGTTGAAAATGTAAATATCTCTGTGGGAGCGATACCTCCATCAATGGTATCGCTCCCACACAAAACACCTCCTCCCTTGCATCGGGAGATCTTGGCCCTGCTCCATGCACGAATTTCGCACTGTTCTGCCCGCCCAACAGGCACCCTTCCAAATCAGTCACCAAGACAAGCTCCTGCTGGTTGGCTCCTGCTTCACGGAACACATCGGTGCGCGGCTGGCAGCGCGAAAATTCCAAACCTCCATCAATCCATTTGGTATTGTGTACAACCCCGTTTCCATTGCTCGATGCTTGGAACGGTTGTCGGTGGGTAACAAACCCTTTGTAGAAGAGGATCTCGTAGAAAACGGCGGGTTATGGCACAGTTGGGAACACCACAGTCGTTTTTCAGCACCCGACCAAGCACAAACGCTGGCCGGTATCAATGTTGCCTACCGGCAAGCGGCACAACAATTGAACAGCGCCAACCGCTTGTTGCTCACCCTCGGTACCGCAGCGGTATTCACCCTGCGGACATCGGGGCAAGTTGTCGCCAACAACCACAAAATTCCGGCATCCGCTTTC
>JBIPOY010000426.1:0-3262 GCA_044378705.1 Saprospiraceae bacterium | reverse complement strand
CGTGGTGGCCCAACATCTTATCTTGAAATTTTGGAAAAAAACGAATGGCCACCGTGTTGGCGCCCAAAGACATCACAGGAAGTCCCAACAATCCCACCTGTAACAACACCTGTATCAAACCAAAACCCTCGCGTACGTGCGGGTACACCAAAAACGTACTGGCGGCACCCACCAACAAACCTATCAGGCTTACAGAAACATGCTTAAGACTTTGCCGACGTATGACGCCCATGGGTTGTTGTTGTTTCAAGAAGCTACAAAAAGGTTCGACTTCATTTCTACCCAAAGGTAAAAATGAAGTCGAATACAGGGCCATTATTCATAGGAGAAAAGCACCAGCCCTTCCTAGACAACCCATTACTCTGTTACCGCAAGGCGCTTTATGATGTTTCCCTTTTCGTTTTGAACGGTAACGAAATAAAGCCCCGAAGATAGATTATCTGTGGGAATGTCTATGAGGTTGTCGCCAGGTTGAATGTCAAGGTTCTTCACAAAACACAGACGACCGGCAGCATCCGTAACGCGCAGCGATGCATCCAAGTTGTCGTCGGAAGAAAGCCGCAATTGAGCTGAAATGCCGGACATCACCGGGTTGGGTGACAAGTCAGCCAACACAACGCGTTCTAGGTCGTTGGTGGCAGCATAATTTTTTGTCCGGAATACACCTATCTGCTGGGGCGCCAGTTGTTTGCTTAAATCCCACTCACTGTATGGACGAACACGCCAGTACAATAGTTTGTTGTTGGGGATATTTTTAGTTATGGTCAGGGTAGTCGTATTGTACACAGTTTCCCAAATAAATCGCGGCAGGTTGTTCTCGTGCAAAGCCACCTCCACGGTATAAAGAGATGCATTGGGGACCGGATTCCAGGAAAAAGTCACGTTGTTGTACTGTACGAAGGCGGTATCAATAGGGCTCACCAATTCAACCGGATCACCATCGGATATTTCCTGTAAGGGGTCGGTTATTTGGATATATTCATTGTGATCGAACATAATATTATCCCGCATGGCCATTATTTGCTCGGGAGAAAATCTGTTGGCGCAAGCATCCAAGGCATAACCCATGAAAAGCGTTGCATCGGAACGGAATTCTACGCCATTGGGATCATGTTGTAGGGTTGTACTTTCGTAATTTTGGTCGCAGGACCAGCGATAATTGAGGTAATCAGGACGTGTGTCGCAGAAAAAGTCGCCTGAATTATAGCAGTTGGTGCCATCCGTGGTCTCAACAGGGCGGCCACCAATTTCCGCAGGCGCTGGTGTTGCATAATTCCAAGTAGTTCCCTCCCAGCCAAAAAATGGGTGTGGCAGCGAGAAGTGGTGCCCTACCTCATGCGCCCAAGTGGTATTAAATGCTCCGGAACAGTTTTTTCCCAATACGATGGCATCCATCCAAGAATAGCCACAATTACCGGCCGGATTTTTGACGACAAAAGCGTTTAAGCGATCCGGCAGACGGTTGTTGTCAATCAGATCAGCGCCGCCACTCCAGTCATGATCGTGCCAAGCTGTTTTGTCTAAGTAGCGGAACGGGTCACCGGGCATCAGGTAAAAGCGAATCTTGGAAGGTACGTACTGCTGATTCATGTTGTTTACCGCGATAATCGCTTGCTCCAAATTGTAATGCTCCGTACCAATGTCAGTGCCGGTAATTTGAATGGTCATGGGGATATAAAGCCAGGAGGAATCATTGCCACGGTCCTGAGACAACACATCTCGGTTTTGGCAATACCATTCAAACCATTGGGTGATACCCCTGGTACCGCAAAAATTATCGGAGTTTTGTTGAGAGAAAGCGGTACTACTCAACAACAGGGCGGGAATTAGAAAACGCAAGGTTGATTTCATCTAAAATACAGAAAGTTTAATTGTAGCGCAAATGTCCGTTTTTGTTTTTAATAATTGGCATCATCTTTTACACGAAAGCCATACGGCGACAATTTGTTTGTACAGTGTTTGTGCAGCGAAAAATATTACCGCATCAACATGATAGACTGACGTTTTGTTCCATGGATACTGGTTAATCCCAAATGATACAAACCTGACGGCCAAGTTTCACTGGGAAGTTGGAGGTTTGTCTCCAAGGTTGAAAGGGTCATTGGGACACGCCAAACCGATGTTCCGGCAAGATCAAAGACGCTTAAAACGGCTTCTTCGCCAAGCCAATGCCCTGGGATCTCCATTTTTATGGACTGCCCTCCAGAAATTAGGGACGGATAGCACCGCCATCCCTCTGAATCGGGAGCTTGTGTTGCTACAAACGGAACGGTTAGGAAGGTGGATGGCGTATTGAAATCTGTACAAGCGTGCCACAAATTGAAGGCCTTCACCCGCCAACGGTATGTTTTATTCAGCAGCAAGGCGCCTGTAACGATACTGGTATCTGTGGTAATAACATCCACTTCACGCACGGCAAAATTCGAAAATCTGGATGCTTGTACCAAATAATGGGTGGCATTTGGAACCGTTCCCCACACCAACTTTACCCCGGTTACGGGCTCCGGATGGTCTTGAATGGGCTCAAGGGCAACCGCCAAACCTTCTACGGAAGGCGCCGGCACAGATGGTGCTACCCAGCTCCATTTCTCGGTCATCAGGTTGGAGCGCATGACAGCAATTTCTTCCGGTGAAAACCTCGTTTGACAGGCATCATCGGCATAAGACATATATAAGGTGCCATCGGAATAAAAATCTACACCATTGGGATCCTTCTGCTTTACACTGCTCTGGTTTTGGGTATTGCAATTCCAGCGGTAACTGAGATAATCCGGCCTTGTATCACAGATTAAATCAGCCGCAATACTACAATTTGAACCATCCATCAATTCCACCAAGGCAGTATCCAAGGGTGCGGGAACTTGTATTTCCACACTGTCGTGAAAATAAGTATAGTCGTACGTCAAAACAGAAGGGGTTTGCGTGGAATAGCTGTATGTTTTTCCTTCCCAACCAATAAATGGGTGTGGAAGGGACAACGCATGGCCGGCTTCGTGCGCCCAAGTATGGTCAGATGCCGCAGCACAGCCGTGGCCAAGTGCAATTCCACCGTACGGGATGTTATAGCCACAATTGCCTGCCGGATCTGAAACAAAATAGGTATTCAAGGCTCCTTCTACATTGTTGGTCAGCATCATGTCAATGCCTTGTGGTATGTCTGAATGTGCATACCATTCCGTGCTGTTGATCAAATGAAACGGGTTAAATAGGTAAAATTGTATGTTGGAAGCAGCGTAATCGGTATTCAGGCGACAAAACGCAT
>JBIPOY010000104.1:0-9506 GCA_044378705.1 Saprospiraceae bacterium | reverse complement strand
CAAGCGAATTTCACTGTTTTTACAGATGGTTTCAGATGTAAAAACAGTATCGGCCAAGGCACCTTGAATGGTCAATAAACTACTGTCGAAGGGGAAAGTGTTTGGATTGTCTGACAACCTGATGGGCCCCATCAGTACCGGAAGTCCGGAAAGCACAGCCCGGTTTCTATAGTTTTGTGGAGACACATCTCCTGCGTGTACGCGAATGTCGAGGGTGTCTTTCCCGATTTTCAAAGTCATCCCTTCCAAACAAAACACAGCGGGCGGAACATTGGTCCGAACGGTACCCCCAAAGGGGTTGTGTTCAATGTCCACAAAAGAAAATCCGGGGGGCAGGGTGTCCGTCAAAGTAAGCATCGTGCGGGGCTCCCCGGAGTCGTTGCTGATGATAAAACGAAAGTTAAGATCACTGCAGGCAAATGAGGTATCCGGTTCAACACTGTGGGACACTGCAATGGTGAAAGGGCAGGTTACAGAGGTTACCTCGTGGCGAACAACAATCTGTTCACAGGTACTACCGGCGACAAAACTGTACAATCCACCTTTTGTAACCATGAGATCCTGGCCAGCAGCGCCGGTATTCCAATTGATATTATTGCCATAGGAGGTAGTTTCGAGTAGTAAACTTTCCCCATGACAAATCAGCCAAGTGAATCGCAGGCTATCTTCTTCGAATCTGTTGACAATAAAGGCTGTACTATCTTCAAAACCAGGTTCTTGGGTAAAATCTGAACGGCAAAGATTCCCGTACGTTTGGGGTAAATTGTGGAGCTCTGCCTGGCTGTTGTATCGGCCTTTGGGGAGGTCGTCAACAGACAATTTCACCTTAAGTTGCCGAATACCGGGCGTCAAAGTGATGTTTTGCATGAGCAAACTACCCGGCACACTCAGGGTATCCATCGTTCCGCCAAATGAATTTTGGATAACATTTTTCAAATGAAAGCCCGGTGGCAAACTGTGCCGGAACGCCACACCAGACATCGTTGTTTCACTGCCATTCGCCAAGGTGTACGTGTAATTCATCTCTGTACACGGCAAATTCACGCCCGGATCTACAACACTTTTCATTTCAACTGAATACGGGCAGGATGCTACATCCACCACTGGAGACGATGGGCCGGTGGCCAAGCGTTTTTCTTTTCCGGTGTCTTTATTGATGGTATAATACCCATCCACAAGACCATATAAAGTACTACCAGCGCCATACATGTCGCCGAATGCATCGAAGTAAATACCGTACAAGGTATTGCCTGACGCAAGTGGTTGAAAACCATTGATATTGCCGGTCAGCAGGTTGATGGTCACGACCCTATTGCCGGGACGATCATATCCAAACAATGCCCCATTGGTGGGATCAAACGCAATGTCTGACAGGTGACTCGTACCATTTAGTGGCGTAATAAGTGTGGGAAATCCGGCGGTTTCTAAGTCGATTTTTACCAATTCTACATCAATACCTGCTCCATTAGAACCAACGGCAACCAGGTACCTACCGTCCGGGGAGACATCTCCTGCAAGGTAGAACAAATCGTTGTTCAGGCCTACAGGGCCTATATCTAGATACCCTGCATTCTGGCCAACCCTGAAAAGATGGTTGTCGGCCTTTCCTATTCCGTACAAAAAATTGTCCGTTCTCCTAAAACCCAGAGCATCAAACCCTCCGGGAGGCAAGGCACCCAAAACGATGGTTGTAAGGCTGTTGTAACCCGGTTGAACAACAAACTCCTCTAAATCACTGCTGTTTTGAGGAATTACGAATACCTGACCTACCCGTAAAAACGGCGCCTGACCATTCATAGAAAGCCATGCAAACAGAAAGACTGTGCAAAACAGCCCTTGAATATTTTTATTGGCGGTAAGCGTACTCATATACCATTGTTCTTGTTGAAACAAGTCTGTTTCTTTCCTTGGTACCATTCCCTTGGGCCCTGTAAAGATATAAAAGGTTGCGCGGATAAAATCAGTCGGTAAAATCGGATTAAATAGCGGCGGAGCGTTGTATTTTTGACGGCCCTATCTTTTAAACGGCATCCTCTGTCATGCGACAACTCCTCTTCGCGATTTTCACATCCTTAGTTTTCTGTTTTTGCACCACCAAACCCTCCGTACAGGCTCTTTTTGAAGAAGTTTCTGCTGAAAAATCAGGGGTTAACTTCGTCAATAAGGTAGAAAACACCGAAGAATTCAACATCTTCAGTTACCGGAATTTTTACAATGGCGGCGGCGCTGCGATTGGTGACCTCAACAACGATGGATTGCCGGAGGTGTTTTTCACTTCCAATATGGGTGACAACAAACTATACCTCAACAAAGGGAGTTTTGAATTTGAAGATATCACAGACAAGGCCGGGGTTGCCGGTTCCAAATTCTGGAGCACCGGCGTCGTCTTGGTAGATGTCAACGCGGATGGGTGGTTGGATATCTATGTCTGTAATGCAGGCTATAAAAAAGATGAAAAGCCTGAGAACGAGCTTTTTATCAACAATGGTAACCTCACCTTTACTGAAAGCGCTGCTGCATACGGGCTCAACGAAGACGGATACACCACCCACGCAGCCTTCTTTGATTATGACCTCGACGGAGACTTGGACTGCTATATTTTGAACAACAGTTTTATGCCGGTCAATACCTTGGATTACAGCAACAACCGGGAACTGTACGCCAAAGACTGGCCGGTAAAAGACTTTTTGAAAGGTGGTGGTGATAAATTACTGCGAAACGACGGCGGTAAATTCACAGACGTTTCTAAAAAAGCCGGTATTTATGGAAGCCTCATCGGTTTTGGACTGGGCGTCACGGTAGGCGATGTGAACGGTGACCACTGGCCGGACCTCTATATTTCCAACGATTTTTATGAGCGCGACTATCTGTATATCAACCAAAAAAATGGCACTTTTATAGAGGAAATTGAAAAAAGGATGGAGCATCTCAGCCAAGCTTCTATGGGAGCCGACATGGCCGACATCAACAACGATGGTTTTCCGGAAATTTTCACCACCGAGATGCTCCCAAGCGACGACCAACGACTAAAATCCATGATTCTTTTTGAGAATTACAATATTTACCAACTCAAGTTGGAACGGGGTTTCTACCATCAATACATGCAAAACAGCCTCCAACTGAACAACAAAGACAATACATTCAGCGAAATAGCCAACTATGCCGGCGTGGCTGCCAGCGATTGGAGCTGGGGCGCCCTGCTGTTTGATGCCGACAACGACGGTTTCCGTGATATTTATATCTGCAATGGCATCTATAAAGACGTTATTGATCAGGATTTTATTGATTTCTTTGCCGATGAAGTTGTTCAGAAAATGGCACTCACAGGGAAAAAAGAACAAATAAATGAGGTTATCTCAAAAATGCCCTCCACACCCCTCCTAAACAAGGCTTTTAGAAATACCGGATCCCTTACTTTTGAAGACAAAGGAATAGAATGGGGGTTTAAAACACCCTCCTACTCCAATGGCGCTGCTTATGGTGACCTCGACAACGATGGCGACCTCGACTTGGTGGTCAACAATGTCAATCAGCCTGCGTTTTTGTACCGCAACAATGCTGAAAAAATACTGCAAAACCACTTCCTGAGTGTCCAGTTACAAGGAAAAGGACAGAATACATTTGCCATTGGTGCAAAGGTGACAGCCTTTCGTGGAAGTGAACAACTGAATGCCCAACTGATCCCGAGCCGCGGTTTTCAGTCGTCGGTAGATTACAAATTGGTATTTGGACTCGGCCAAGCCACCGCAATTGATTCTTTGGTGGTTGAATGGCCCGACAATACCAAAACGGTGCAAATAAACCCAAAAATCGACGCTACCGCCAATCTTTCCTGGGAAACATCCATCGGAAACATGAGCCGTCATAGCCCTGATGACCATGCACCCGGGCAAAAATTATTTCAAGAAAGCCCCTCCTCTTTCCCGGCTTTAATCGAAGATGATTTTATTGATTTTTACCAAGAAGGCCTCAGCTTTCGGATGATTTCAAGAGAAGGACCTTCAACTGCTGTTGGAGATATCAACGGAGATGGACTGGAAGATGTTTTTATTGGCGCACCGGCAGGAAAATCAGGATGTTTATATTTCCAGACCTCCAACGGAGGTTTTATCAGGAGCAAACAGGCTATTTTTGAAATAGACTCAGTTTTTGAAGACACCGCAGTGTTGTTGTTCGATGCTGATGGCGACAAAGATCTGGATCTTTTTGTCGGTTCCGGCGGAAACAAAGACCAAGTTGGTACCAAGTTGCTGCAAGATAGAATCTATGTGAACGACGGAAAAGGCAACTTCAAATCCAATCCTTATGCCCTCTCCATGAATGGCTACAATACGGCAGTTGCCGTCCCCCTCGACTTTGACGGCGATGGCGATTTGGATCTTTTTGTTGGAAGCAGATCTGTACCAGGGAATTATGGGATACCTCCCCGCCAATTTCTGTATGAAAATGATGGCGCAGGGAATTTCAAGGATGTTGCCAAAACCAACGCCGAAGACCTCAAACTTGTTGGAATGGTGACCGATGCCACCCTTGCCGACATTACAAGCGATCCTGGAGAAGAGTTGGTTATTGTAGGAGAGTGGATGGCCCCTCAAGTCTTTAAAAACGAACGCGGACAACTCAAAAAAGTTGCTTCCAACCTCGATCAGTACGCCGGCTGGTGGTATTCAGTAGCCGCTACCGACCTCGATGGCGATGGCGATAAAGATTTGGTGCTGGGTAATCGGGGAGAAAATTTCTATTTCACGGGCACCCCTGAGGCTCCTGCCAAAATATGGATTTGGGACTTTGACAGCAATGGCACCGTGGATAAAATCATGACGCGTCGGATCAATGGTCGCGATATGCCCATTCCCATGAAAAAAGACCTGACCGGCCAGTTGCCCATGCTCAAGAAAGCCAACCTGAAACACGCTGATTATGCAATAAAAGCCATGCAAGATTTGTTTCCTGAAAAACTGCTGAAGCAGGCAATGATGCGGGAAGCCCATTATTTCAAATCTGCTGTCGCTTTCAACAATGGCAACGGTCAGTTTTCCCTCCAGGCGTTACCAAAAGAAGTGCAGTTTTCCTGCGTTTGCGCGATCTGGTGCAGCGATTTAAACCAAGATGGAAAAACAGACTTGGTACTCGCCGGTAATGACGCAGGTTTCATGCCGCAATTTTCCAAACTTGACGCTTCCTTTGGGCACACGTTGCTCAACCGGGGCAATGGACAATTTGATCGCCTAGAAAATCCGACCTCCGGATTTTCAGTGCGCGGTGATGTCAAATGCTTGTCACCCCTTCAAATACACGGCAAGGAATATATGATGGCCACCATCAATGGAAAAGCACCGAAACTGTTTGCCCTCAAACAACCCGGTACCGAATCCATGAACCAATAACAAACACCTCGAGAATATACATACCATGACAAAAAACAACGTTACGTTGGCTTTACTCATCCTCCTTTTGGTGGGCTGCAAAGAAAAAAAAACTGTAAAAGCCTCTTTTGAATTGTTGCGGAAAGCAGACACAGGCTTGGACTTTCAAAACATACTGCAATCTTCCCTTGAATTTAACCCCCTCAACTACATGTATTTTTTCAACGGTGGGGGGGTAGCTGCCGGCGATTTTAACAACGACGGGTTGGCAGATCTTTTCTTTACCAGCAACATGGGTGAAAGCAAAATGTATCTAAACCAAGGCAACCTGCATTTTAAAGACATCACCGACAAATCGGGCGTCGGAGGTACGTCAACAGCATTGGAAGGTGGTAGCATCACTCCTAAATGGACCACAGGTGCCTCCGTGGTAGACATCAACAACGATGGTTTATTGGATTTGTATGTAAGCCAAGTAGGCAATTTCCTGAACATTAAAGGACAAAATCACTTCTATATCTGTCAGACCATCCAGGACGGTATTCCCGTATATGAAGACCAAGCCATTCAGTATGGATTGGATCTCGTAGGGTTTGGCACACAAGCTGCCTTCTTAGACTATGACCTCGATGGCGATTTGGATATGTATCAATTAAACCATTCTGTGCACGCAAATGGAACATTTGGACAGAAAAAGAGCTTTGAAGGAACACAGCACCCACTGTCTGGCGACAAGCTCATGCGCAATGACGGCGGAAAATTCACCGAAGTGACCCTCACTGCGGGCATTAAAAGCAGTGTGATCGGGTATGGCTTAGGCATCGCAGTGGGCGACATAAACCAAGATGGATGGCCCGACATTTACATCGGAAACGACTTTCACGAGAACGACTACCTCTACCTCAACCAGCAAAACGGTACTTTTAAGGAGTGCCTCAATGATGCGATACGACACACCAGCCAGTTTTCCATGGGCGTCGACATTGCCGATCTAAACAACGATGGCTGGAGTGAAATCATTTCGCTGGATATGCTCCCCGAAGACCCCTATATCCTTAAAAGCTCCCTTGGTGAAGATGACTACGGCCTTTATCATTTTAAGTTAGAGTATGGCTACAGCAGCCAATATGCCAGAAACACCCTTCAGAAAAACAACGGCGACCCCGCTGGGCCGGGACTACCGCCCACCTTCAGTGAGATCGGCATGTTTTCAGGGGTACATGCAACCGATTGGTCATGGGCTTCTCTATTTTTGGATTTTGACAATGACGGCTACAAGGACTTGTTCATCAGCAATGGTATCGAGCGGCGTATGAACGATATTGACTATGCCAATTTCAGAATGGGCGACGAAGACCTGCGGTTTAAGCAAGGCTCCAACAACCTGGAAAAAAAAGATCTTTCTGTTGTTGATAAAATGCCCCAAATCAAACTGCCCAATAAATTCTTTCGGAACAACGGTTCCTTGAAATTTCAAGACCTGGAAACAAGTATCCAAAATGCCTTGCCAACCTTTTCAAACGGCGCTGTTTATGCCGACTTTGACAACGACGGCGACCTTGATGTGGTGGTCAACAACTTGGAAGACGAGCCGTTTATCTACAAAAATATGGAATCAGATCAAGCTGTCAGGGAAAATAGTTACCTTTCTTTACAACTGAAGGGCTCCCCTGCCAACTTGAATGCCATTGGTGCCCGGGCGATTGTTTTCAAAAAAAACGGAGAAAAGCTGGTGTTTGAGCAGCATCCGGTGCGGGGATTTCAATCGAGCGCGCTCACACGCATGCACCTTGGACTGGGCCATACGGCAGAAATAGATTCCATTGTATTGGTCTGGCCCGACCTTACCTACCAGCCAATACCGCTTCCATCGCTCAATACCGCCCTGGAAGTGGTGTGGAAAAAAGGGCTTCCAGTATTTAATTTTAGCATATTTAGTCAAAAAAACGGCCTTCATTTCGATTTTTCTGAGGTTTCTGATCCCAAAAAACTGGTGTTTACCCATGAGGAAAACCCATTTGTAGAGTTCAATCGCGAGGGGCTCATACCACACATGGTTTCAGCGGAAGGCCCGGCCCTGGCCGTGGGCGATGCGAATGGTGATGGCTTAGAAGATGTCTTTTTTGGATCCTGTAAACGGCGATGCAGTGCTTTGTTTTATCAAAAAAAGGATGGTACTTTTTTTGAAAATACGCCGGCTTCGATTCGGAATGACAGTATTTTTGAAGATGTAGACGCTGTTTGGGTTGACTTGGACAACGACGGAGACCTTGATCTTGTGGTTGCCGCCGGTGGCAATGAATACAGGGATCAAGACGAGGCCATGAAACAACGGGCTTATTTCAACGACGGGAAAGGGGGTATGGTCCGTAAAGATTTTAGTGGTGTTTTTATGACAGCCTCCTGTGTATTACCGGCAGATTTCAACAAAGACGGTCTGGTCGACCTGTTTTTTGGGGCACGTGCAAAGCCATGGAACTATGGGGTAACACCCGCTTCTACCCTGTTGTTAAACAAAGGAAACGGCCAATTTGAAGACGTAACCGACCAAATCGGGGGGGGGCTCCGGGAGGCGGGGCTGGTCAAAAATGGCGCTTGGACAGATATGGACGGCGATGGCGACCCGGATCTGTTGCTGGCCATCGAATGGGAGCCGCCCACGCTCTTCTTGAATGACAACGGGAATTTCAAAAAACAAGTACTCAACAACTTGACAGGCTGGTGGAATTTCATGCTGCCTTACGACTTTGACGGCGATGGAGATATGGATATTTTGGCTGGAAATCTCGGGCAAAACAACAAGTTCCACCCTACCGTGGAGCACCCTGTACGGCTCTATGTGTCTGATTTTGACGACAACCAACAGATAGAACAAATATTGACCTACTACATCAAAGGGAGAGAGGTACCCTTTGCCAACTATGACGAGCTAACCAAACAACTTCCCTACCTCAAGAAAAAGTATCTGATCGCCAAAAACTTTGCCAATGCCACCTTGCCAGAATTGTTTGGCGCAGACAAACTGGCTAATTCAATACATCGAGCAGCCAATACATTCCAGAGCATGTATTTCAAAAACAATGGAAAAGGACTTGCGTTCACCGCAGAGCCATTACCTGATGTGCTTCAGTACAGTACCCTGAACGCAGCAACACTCGATGACGTGGACGGTGATGGCAAGGTCGAAGTCATACTCGGCGGTAATTTTTATGAGAGCAATATTGAAATGGGCCGTTACGACGCCTCCTACGGCAATGTATTGAAATTTACAGCGCAAGGAACGATGTCTGTTTTTCCCTTGGGGAGCTTGCGGGTAAAAGGACAAATCAGGCGGATTGAGCCCGTAAAAACAGTGGGCGGAAAAGTGTTCGTGCTGGCGAGAAACAACGAAAAAGCCTTGGTACTTCAAGTGAAATAGTAACGTAACTGGTTACAAAGCGACATATTTTAACATAAAAAAGGCTCTCTGCACAACAGAGAGCCTTTTTTAGTACTGTTTACCGACTGTAAACTACATGTTTTCGGGTACAAACTTGTCCAGATTCTCCGGATACTCTTTGGAGTGCTCATACCGAACAATATCCGTGCTGGTCACGATACCCAGCAACTCATGATGAGCATTGACAATAGGAACGGCGTGAAAAAGGTGTTTAGACAAAACCTCTGCCACGGCACCCAAGTGCTGATCAGGTTCCATCGTAGCGAGTTTGGTCGTCATCACTTCTTTTATTGGAATGTTTTGGTACTCTTCAGCAGATTTTCCCAACTTAAACAAATCCCATGACGTCAGCATCCCAACCAATCTTCGACCATCGAGAATGGGAAGGTGGTGGATGTGTTTTTGTAGTAATATTTCGCGGGCTTCACCCAAGGTGTTTTCAGGACCAAGCGTGATCACTTCCTTGGTCATGTACAATTGAACCGATTCGTTCATCATAGGCTTTCAATATTTTATAGTGATAGGGAATTGTCTGCCCCAAAAAGGCAATGTACTGATTCATCTGATGCATTTGTAATCCATGAAAGCAAAAAGCATCCCATGAAATACCCGAAATGGGTATAGATTACTTGCCTTTTTTCATTCCGCCGCCCTTGGGTACACCGCCCTTACTACCGGGATTACCGGATTTGGGGGAAATA
>JBIPOY010000103.1:0-9511 GCA_044378705.1 Saprospiraceae bacterium | reverse complement strand
TAAAAAAGCTAGTTTGGCTGCTCATTTTTTTCGTCGTTGAGTTGGTACTCTAATTTGGTTAGTTTACGATCGAGGCGCACAAGATACCAGACAATACCGAGAAAAATAAGTAGAATAACGCCTACTACAACGTTGATTTTACCTGTTTCACGCATGAAATCCCGGTTGCCTTGCGCTTGAACGAAGGGCAAATGTATGGCTAGTAACAGAATTAAAACGATAAATCTAAGGGTTTGAAAAAATTTCATCTTTCAAAAGGAAAAATAATAGTAAAAAAAAACGGAAAACTTGTTTGTCAGGTAAAGTTTGAATATTTTTTTCTTCAATCTATCCCGAGTACTTTGTCTTGTATGGTCAGTTGCCGGAACCGCAGTTGTGCTATCCAAGTGCCCAGTAGAATGAATCCCAATATGGCAGGATAAAATACCAAACGCATGGTATTGTCTAGGTCTTGGCTGCCAAAGGCTGGGCTTCCGGTGGCGCCGGGGTGCAGACTGGCAAACATTCTTGGTACAATGTACAACAATGGTATCAGTGATGAAAATGCAAATATGTTGTACACCGCAGCAAGCCTAGCGCCCTTTTCAGGTTCGTCAAAAGACGTTCTGAGGATAAAGTAGGCCAAGTAAATGAGCAATGCCACGGCGGTCATCAGTTGTTTGATGTCATTGCTCCAAGCAGCACCCCAAGCGAAATGCGCCCACATCATACCCGTTATCAATCCCATTATGCCGAATAAAAGCCCTACCTCTGTGAATGCAACGGCGCGACGGTCATCCGCGGGGTTTTGGCTCCGAAGGTACCGAATGCTGTACACCACAGATCCCAAGAACATGATCAACAGTGCAAACCACATCGGAACATGATAATAGGTGTTTCGAATGGTTTCATAAATGACATTCCGGTAGGGAAATGAGATGTCTTTAACGATGTGCAGTTGGTCAACAGGATGTTCTGTCCAAGTGGTGGTAGCAGTAGCAGTGGTATCGGCACGTACTTCAAGGGCACTGGGAAGCAGTGACACGCCATCAACGGGGTGATCTATGATCGCGTTGAGCATCACCGATGGAGTGGTACGAGGCAAGCTTGTTGGCAGGTCAAAGGTAGCCGCTATTGTGGTGTCACTCAATATGGCAACATCGTGCCCCATCACGGCTTGGGTAGCATCATATTGAAGCCAAATACGGATTTTTTCAGCCGGGGCAGTAGAATAATAGGTGTTGTAACCGTGAAATTGAAGGAGAACATGCTGGCCGGCTTTCGCTGATTGAGGCGATACATAAGCGATCCCAGGTTTCAAGGGAATAAGCATTCCTGCAATGATCGCATAAACAAGGAGAAATGCAGACAAGGTTTTCCACCACATGAGGCAATAAGGGTGATAGCGTGAAAATTAAACAGCAAATGTACAAACCTTTGACGCTCCAGCGTTGAAAACTGTGCAGGGTAAATAAATACTGCCTATGTTAATCTTTCCATATAAACGGAAAGAGCAAAAATGTCAGCGTGAGCAGTATTACGTCAATGGCCAAAAGGTTGATAATATCGCGCTTGTACGCAGTATCTTGGATCAATCGCAAGGCAATTGCGGAGAGCCTCACCAAGGTAAGCAAAATGGGGAGAATTACCGGAAAACTCAAAATGGCCATCAACGTGGCACTGTTGTTGGCTTTGGCAGCAATGGAAGCAATGAAGGTAAAGGCAATACCAAACCCAAGACTGGCCAAGAGTATTACCAATCCGAACAACTGAAAGTCTTTCACGGGATTGCCGGCAACCAAACTGTATGCACCGTAGGACAGAATACTTAGAACCAGCAGCAAAACGGTGTTGTAAACGATTTTAGAGAGAATCAGTACCGTTGGATTGATCAGTTGGTAGTAATACAATTGCCGGGAACCACTCTCTTGTACAAAACTCTTCACCACCGCATTGATGCTGGCGAACAAGATGATCAGCCAAAAAAGGATGTTCCATACCGGTGGCTGTACTTTTATGCTGGCGATGTACACTACAAACACCATACTGAACACGTACAGCACAATGCCGCTGATGGCATAACGCTGCCTGAATTCTATGACAAATTCCTTGCGAAGTAGGGTTAAAAACAGGTTTATTGATTGCATGGTTGGTTTCTATCAAAAACACAGTGCTGGTGAACAGCACAATGCTGTGGGTACTTGCTTTTATGCCAAGCAGTTTCTAAGGCCGCAGTACTTTAATCAGACAATGGGTGCAAAGATAACGCGTATTACTGCACGGAAGACAAGTCATTCGTCATAAGCGCCCCTCCAAGCATACCATCCGAATAATCCCATACCAGCCATGATGGGCGTAAAAATCGGCAAAATGACGTACCAGAACATTTTGTTGTCAATGGTCGCATGGACGGTCAATTCCCGAATGGCGAGTACGATAAGTCCTAAGACCACCCCAAAAGCCAAGACCATCCAAAGGATTCCGGCAGCACGTCGAAGGCTATTCTTGAAAAAATACAGTATTCCAATCAGCAAACAAACGGCTCCTACCCCAATCGGATACCATAACCCGACAAACGGGTCGCCGCCACTGCCATCACTGTTTTTGCTGATGTCAAAAAATCGTGTGGCAATGAATGGGGTGAGCCCACCAAAGATGCCGTTGCCAATGTGGTAGGGCAAAGACATGGAGGTGTACCGTATTTTGGTGGGAAACAATTCTACCAGAAAGGCCGCAATGGGGCCATAGACCATGGTAACAAAGATAATTTGGATGAAAATAAGCAACATAATTTGCCAAAAAGCGCTGGAATTTATCCAGAGTACTTTGGTTTTTTCAACGCTGGATCCTTGTGTCAAGGCTCTTTTCTCTTCGGTTTTCAGCGTGGTTCCATCGGTATAGCCCCGCCAAGTAGTGGTTAGGAGGGTAGTATCACCTTGCTGCGAAATAGATAGATTCGTTTTTTGGGCGAAAAGAGCCGGCACCTCCATTTTAGTGGATGTATCGGTGATATTGAATATCTGTTGATACAGGGGTCGGTAGCACAATACGGCTAGAAAGAGCCCGGCCATCATGATTTTGACTCTTCCGATGCGATCAGACCAAGCGCCAAACACGACAAAAAATGGCGTGGCCAAAAGGATTGCGATGCACAGGATAAACCGTGTTTGCTCAAATTCAACGCCGCACGTTCGTTCAATAAATGTTTGTGCATAAAATTGCCCGGTGTACCACACAACGCCCTGGCCCATCACCACGCCAAAAAGTGCCAGCAACACGAGTTTTAGATTCTCTTTGTTGCCAAACGACTCCCGGAGTGGGTTCTTCGAAATGTTACCCTCTGTTTTTATTTTGGTGAACATAGGAGATTCAGCCATTCTGAGCCGGATAAAAATGGAAACGCCTATCAGGAGCGCTGAAATCAGAAATGGTACCCGCCACCCCCAATCGTTGAATGCTTCCACGCCCAATTGCCGGCGCGTCAATAGGATCACGCCGAGCGACAAGAAAAAGCCAAGGGTGGCCGTTGTTTGGATGAAAGAGGTATAATACCCGCGCCGCCCTTCCGGGGCGTGCTCTGCCACATACGTAGCTGCGCCACCGTATTCTCCACCCAACGCTAACCCCTGTAAAAGTCTCAATACCAGTATGATAATCGGTGCAGCCATGCCAATTTTGGCATATCCGGGCACCAACCCAATTGAAAAAGTAGAACCTCCCATCAGCAGTAGCGTTACCAAAAAAGTGTACTTTCTACCCACGAGGTCGCCCAAACGCCCGAATACCAACGCACCAAAAGGCCGCACCACAAAGCCGGCAGCAAAGGTGGCCAAGGCGGCTAAAAATGCAGCCGTGTCGTTTCCCAGTGGAAAAAACTGTCTGGCGATGATCATGGACAGTGAACCGTAGATATAAAAATCATACCATTCAATGAGTGTGCCGACGGAAGAAGCCAGAATTACCTGTGTAAGTGTACGCGATGTTGGTGTCATCTATAAAAGTGTTGCGGTTCAAGGTGCAATGATACTTGTTGTGTTATACATTTGGCCGGATTTTTCTTCTACCAGCTATGACACACCAAATTCAATCACTCGCAGATTACCACGAAACGTACAACCGTTCTGTGGCCGACCCGGAAACTTTTTGGGCTGAACAAGCTGCCACGTTTCAATGGAAAAAACCTTGGAAAAAGGTGCTAAAATGGAATTTTAAAACTCCGAATGTCCAGTGGTTTGTGGGCGGAAAGTTGAATATTACCGAAAATATTCTGGATCGGCATCTGCTCGCCCGTGGCAAACAAACGGCTATCTTGTGGGAGCCCAATGATCCCAAGGCCAAGCCTAAAAAAATTACGTACAAGCAATTGTATCAGCAAGTATGCCAATTCGCCAACGCACTGAAAGATCAGGGGATCAAAAAAGGCGATCGTGTGTGTATTTATATGCCCATGACCCCTGAATTGGTGGTGTCAGTGTTGGCATGTGCCCGTATTGGTGCGATACATTCTGTGGTCTTTGCCGGGTTTTCAGCTGTTTCTGTGGCAGATCGGATCAAAGACGCCGCTTGTTGTGCCGTTGTTACGTCTGACTACAACGCTAGGGGCGCCAAAAACATCCCGGTGAAAGCCATTGTAGATGAAGCACTTACGCTTGGATGCGACACAGTTCGTACGGTTATTGTACACCAAAACACAGGGGATACGGTTGACTGGACAGAGGGGCGCGACCAATGGTGGCACGATGTAATGGCCGGAAAAAGAAAGCGTTGCAAAGCGCAATCCATGAACGCTGAAGATCCTTTGTTTATCCTTTACACCTCCGGTTCTACCGGCAAACCCAAAGGGGTGGTACACACCCATGGGGGGTATATGGTGTACACCGAATATACCTTCCGCAACGTTTTCCAATACCAAGCAGGTGAGGTTTTTTGGTGTACCGCCGATATTGGATGGATCACCGGACACTCTTATATTGTGTATGGTCCGTTGTTGGCGGGCGCTACGTGTGTTTTGTTTGAAGGTGTACCGACCTACCCGGACGCAGGTCGTTTTTGGGATATCATCAAACGACACAAAGTCAATATTTTCTATACAGCGCCTACCGCCATTCGGGCGCTTATGGCTGCCGGCGATTCGTTTGTGAAAAACCTAAGAATGCCGTCACTTCGGGTGTTGGGTACCGTGGGGGAGCCCATCAATGAGGAGGCTTGGAATTGGTACAATGAAAAAATTGGCAAAAAACGCTGTCCCATCGTAGATACTTGGTGGCAAACGGAGACGGGGGGGATGATGATTACCCCCATCGCCGGGATTACTCCTGCCAAGCCTTGTTTCGCCATGCTGCCGCTGCCCGGTATTCAACCCATCTTGGTGGATGCCAACGGCAAAGAACTGGTTGGTAATGATGTTGAAGGTTTGCTTTGTATCAAATTTCCGTGGCCAAGTATCGTTCGAACCACTTGGGGCGATCACGAGCGGTGCCGGCAAACCTATTTTGCAACCTTTAAAAACCTCTATTTTACAGGCGATGGGGTGAGACGTGATCAGGATGGCTATTACAGGATCATCGGTCGTGTAGATGATGTCATCAATGTTTCCGGCCACCGGATCGGTACGGCTGAAGTGGAAGATGCCATCAATAACCACGAGGATATTGTGGAGAGTGCTGTGGTTGGCTATCCGCACGATATCAAAGGCCAAGGAATTTATGCTTATGTCATTGTCAATAAACCGATTGTCAATCTTGTAGATTTTCGAAAAGCGGTACTAGAGGTGGTAACAAAAGAGATTGGTCCAATTGCAAAACCGGACAAAATTCAGGTGGTTGCAGGATTGCCAAAAACTCGATCAGGAAAAATCATGCGCCGAATTCTCCGAAAGATTGCAGAGGGTGACACCTCCAATTTAGGAGATATTTCTACCCTGCTGAACCCGGAAGTGGTGGAAGAAATAATTCGTGGCGCACAGGTACCCTAAAATAAAATCGATTTGGGCCCGCCCACGCTTTCGTGAACGGGCCCAAATAACTTTTTCATCAAACGGATGTGTGGAATAAATTATTGATTAACAGTATTGGGGAAAATCATGTGTTTTTGGGTAGGGGCGTTACAGGGTTTGAACCAATGCCTGATTGTCAGGTGTTTTTCTTGTGAATGACAGTGGCTGTTCCAACTCAAAATGCTCCAGATGGGGGTGTTCAAAAAAGCGAACAAAACCACTTTCTATGTCATAAATCCCCCCCACCACAGCGATCTCCCCATTTTGTATCATGGCCTCTAAAATGGGGCTGCGAAGGGGGATTTCATCCATCACGTGGTGCACGTTGTTGATGGCTACTTCATCTGAATAGGAATAGGTCCCCTGGCTGTTTTCTGCTGTTTTGGGGGTTATGGCAATGGCCGGATGTACTTTTTTCAACAACGCGGTGAGGTTGCCCATTTCTACGTGGTTGCATGCCCCTTGAATGGCGCCACATTTTGTATGACCCAATACGACCACTATTTTGGCCCCGGCAACTTTACAAGAAAACTCCATCGAACCCAAAATATCCTCATTGAGGATGTTTCCGGCTATTCTAATACTGAATACATCGCCCAAACCTTGGTCGAATATGAGCTCGGCGCTGGTACGGGAGTCAATACAACTCAAAATAACCGCGAAGGGATGTTGTCCATCCATCGTTTCATTCATTTGTTGTAGTAAGTTACGGTTGAATTTTAGGTTGCTGACAAAACGATGGTTGCCATCTTGAAGCAGTTGAAGGGCAAGACTAGGGGTTATCTTATCCTGAATCTCTTTTGTTAGGGTGCGCATAATGGAATCAATTTTTGAATAAGTGATAGGACTATTATCCCTTGGTGTCATGATTTGAGTGGTTTTTTGTAACCCATTGATTAGGAGAGTAGTTACAATATTTTCTGAGTGCTTTGATAGACGTGGCTCTAAAAGAGAAAACGTCATAAAGATCCTATCAAAGTCGCCTAAAGTAGATCAACGGCGATGATGAAGCGCATCGATTGACCTTGCGTGGCAGAGACAATAAAGGATACTATGCATGTGCAGGCGTGGGTACGCAGCACAATAGGCAAGCAATAGGAGGGGGAATTATGCTAAATCCGGAGGGGGAGAAAAAATGGACGCAAAAGCCAAGTGCTTTACCGTGTCATCTTTGATCAGGTGGCCAACAGAACATTTTAGGGGAATAGTGGCAAATAAAACAACAGAAATAACCGGGGTCGGTTGGTGATGCTTTACCTCTTCTTCTAGGAGTGAAAATATGCCTGCTTCGTTGTTGTCTTGCTCCGGAAAATCATAAGATTGGGAGACAAAAGGACGGGCATCAACCAAATAGTAAACACGCAAAAGGTCGTTCGCCAACAAACAAATGGCAGACAAGAAGAAAACGTACCTAAAAAAAGCGCGTGTCGTAGCAAACATGAAGCTTAAACAGAAGGAGAATGAAAAGGTTTAAGTGTTGGGTTTTAATATTCTTTGAAACATGCAAAAACCATCACTCAACTACATTCTAGAACGGAGAAATGTTTGTCTTGGTTCATCCAACTATTATTTTAATATTTGCAACCATGAATGCGCTAATACTACATAAAACACAGCAGCTCCTCCAATACGGACAGGTACCGGCCAAAACACCTGAAAAGGGTTGTGCCGTAGTACAAATCCATGCTGCGGCCTTGAATCACCGTGATCTTTTTATCTGTGAAGGGTTGTATCCGGGCATCAAAACGCCGTGTGTCCTTGGATCCGATGGGGCAGGGGAGTGGCGTGGAAAAAAAGTGGTGGTGTACCCCGCTTTGGCATGGGGAAGTAATCCGAAGTATCAAGGAAAAGATTTCAGGGTACTCGGTATGCCTGAAGATGGTACGTTCGCGGAACAGATAAAGGTGCCACGGGCCAATATTTTTTTGGCCCCGGATCACTTGAATGGGGAGCAGGCGGCAGCGCTACCACTGGCAGGACTAACCGCTTGGCGCACTATTTTTACCCGTTGCCAACTGAAAAAGGGAGAAAATATACTGATTACAGGTGTTGGTGGAGGCGTGGCGCTGATGGCCCTGCAGATGGCAGTTGCCGTTGGTGCAGCGGTGTATATTACCTCCGGATCCACTGAAAAAATAGAAAAAGCGGTTGCAATGGGCGCAAAACACGGAGAAAACTACCGGGAAGTGGGGTGGGATAAGCGCCTTAAACAGGTTTCCGGCGGCTTTGATGTGATCGTGGATGCTGCCGGCGGAGATGGTTTTGCCTTGCTGCCGGCCATTTGCAACCCGGGTGCCCGGATTGGTTTTTATGGAGGCACCCTTGGTCAGGTAAATGGCCTGAGTTTACAGCCAATCTTTTGGAAACAAATTAGTTTGCTGGGCTCCACCATGGGGAGTCCACAGGAATTCAAAGCCATGCTGGCTTTCGTTCAAAAAAAAGGGATTGTTCCGGTTGTAGATACTGTTTATCAACTGTGTGACGGCAACCTTGCTTTGGAGAAAATGCGCCAAGGCGGACAATTTGGGAAATTGGTGCTAAAAGTTGTTGAATGACAAAATTAGATATTATTCAGGGGGTTTCTTGGATCGTAATGTTAATAAAATACCTTTGCCGACAAACAATACAAATTTTTATGCCCCTAAAATTACGCTGTATCATCACGGGTTTTGTCCTTACTTTTTTCATCACCATGGTCACGGAGGCTCAAACGGTTTGCAGTGGTGTGGTGCGCTCTGCCAACGCTGAACCCTTGATCGCTGCTACGGTTAAAGAAAAAAATACGCCCAATGGCACCCTGACCGATGCCGATGGAAAGTTTCAACTGACGGTTGATAAATTACCGGCAACGTTGGTGTTTACCTATGTTGGTTTTGTCCAAAAGGAAATTCAGGTGGTCAATGGGCGCCCCCTAGAGGTCGTACTACAAGAAGACGCCACAAAATTGGGGGAAGTTGTCGTTACCGCTTTTGGTATTCAGCGCCAAAAACGAGCAGTAGGGTATGCTACCGAAAAGGTGAAAGGGGAAGACGTGCTCCGATCCAATGCCCCCAACCTGATCAACGCCATCAGTGGAAGGATGGCCGGGGTAAACGTGACCCAACCCAACGGCGTAGAAGGCGGTACGACCCGTATTGTGATTCGGGGCAACAACAATATTACCGGCAACAACCAGCCGCTCATCATCGTGGATGGGGTGCCACTGGAAAATGATCCGGGGTTTGCAGAAACGCCCAATCAAAAAGAAATCACAGGCGGACGAGACTGGGGTAGTGCGATCAACAACATCAATCCGGCCGATATTGAAAGCTTAGACGTGCTCAAGGGCGCCAATGCCGCTGCGCTGTACGGCGCTCGTGGAAAAAATGGTGTCATCCTTATTTCTTTGAAGAAAGGCAAGGAACGTCGTGGTGTCGGCGTGGAGTACAACCTCAATGTTCGGAGTATTCAACCTTGCCGGTATCGTTCGGTACAAAACACTTTTGGTGCAGGTGGTCCGATATCCGAAAACGAACCCGCTTTCGAAAGAGCTGCCGA
>JBIPOY010000425.1:0-3269 GCA_044378705.1 Saprospiraceae bacterium | reverse complement strand
AATCTGGAAAGTACCGCGAAAATTACCTTCTGCAGCCGCGATATTCAACTGGACTTCAAGGCCATCCAATGCTTTTCTCACACGTCGAAAATCAGGATCACGGTAACCTTTGGAGGGTACCGCCTTCGGAAAAACTGAATCTAATACGAGAATATAAGGATTTTCCGCCTCCGTGACAGCGCCGGCAAACCAAGTTTTTAGTGCGAGGGCAAAATCACGATCTCGGCGGGCATAATCTTTAACAAAGGCCTCGATATCTGCCGGAGTGGCTTTTTCCAGCACCGAATGAACAGTGATACGGCTCAGTTCATTTGACTGTGCCGCTTCGGCCTTTAAGCGGCGCTCTTCAGCCCGTTGGTCTAGGAACTGCCGTATTTTTAACAAAGCTGCCGCAATGTGGACACACATAAGGTGGCGACCTGGCGTGAAGCACTCGCAGGCATACGCCTTAATTTTATGCGGTGTTATGATCACCTCCGTTTCGAAAGAATCATCCCCTACATCTACCCTTGCAACCCAAAAATGGGTTTCAATTTCACGCAGGTTCCGTACTTTGGATGCTTGGCACAAAAGGTCGGCAGCCTCCCAAGTGGCAGGACTAATATTTTGCTCGAAATCTTTGAGCCAGTATTTCATAGAAAGATCTGCAAGGTTATGTAGGGCAATAACAAAACAACAAAAGTACACAGCTGTTTCACATTCTTGTGAATTTCATGCATTAATGCCACAATTGAGGCGAAACGATCTATTACCTTTGCACCATGAGAACATTATATTTAGTCCGTCACGCCAAATCAAGCTGGGAGAACCCCGGCATCCGTGATTTCGACCGTCCACTCAACTTACGCGGTTTGAACGATGCCCCTCGCATGGCACAAATGCTTGTGAAAATGGGCATAAAACCTGACTACTTGATGAGTAGCCCCGCCAAGCGTGCCATTACAACGGCTATTTTTTTTTCCGAAGCATTTGAGATCGATCCCAACACCATCACACGCGACCCTACCCTCTATGAAGCCCTACCGCAAGATATCCATCGTGTGATCAGCCGGTTACCGGAGACCGCAAAGACTGTTTTTATTTTTGGTCACAACCCCACCTTCACAGACATAGCCAACCATTTTACCGAGGATTTTATTGACAACCTTCCCACCTGTGGTGTGGTAAAAATCACCTCTTCCGCGGCATCTTGGGATACTTTTTACGAAGGAAATTCAAAGGTTATCGCCTGTTATTTCCCCAAAGAAGTCCTATGATAAGATTTATGATATGTTTCTGCATCGTATTTTGGGTTAGTTGCACGTTCCAACAGCCCGAGAAAACCACCCTCTCTAAAGAAAAATTAGCCCGGATCATGGCCGATCTCAATATTTCGGAAGCGGCTACCATTGGTTTGGCCGGTTACCCAAAAGACAGTCTGATGAAAGTATATTTCAACCAAGTGTTTGAAATACATGGCACCACACCGGAAGTCTATGAAAATGACCTCCGGATCGTTGGTTCTGACCTTCAGCAACTTCGTGAGATCATCTTAAACTCGGTGCAATTGTTGGACAGTGTAGATTCAAAGCCGGCTCATTAGTTTTATTGTGTGTTGATCAGCATGTTCGGCTTTTGTTGGATACGGAAACCGTGCATCAACAGTCGTTCCATTTAAATATTGAACGGTGTCTTTTGTTGGAAAAACCTCATGCCCCCATGAAAAATTCACGTGCATTACCTTTCATACTTATCCTGTTACTTGGTGTGCCATGCAAGGTAAGCGCACAGAAATTACCTTGGAAGGAGAATTACCTTTTGGCTTCAGCACATCCAGGAGACAACGTTTTAGACTTTCTGTCTCGCTACGGACTTGCCGGTCACGACTGTAATGTCAGTCATTTTTGCGCATTAAACAACCTGCTTGAACGAGCTACATTGAAAGCATCCGCGGTGTATAAACTTCCTGTTTGCGTGGCGCCATACAATGGTATAAGTATTCGAAGCACCCTTGGTATTGCCGACTGGAAGACTGCAAAGAGAATTGAGTCCTACAACCATTATGCACAACAGGAAGGGCTGCGAGATGGCAATTTTATTGACAACAAGAAATTATGGGTGCCATTCCATGAAATAAACTGCCCGGAAACCGCCGAATTAGTGTCAGAAAATAACCCTCGAAAACCGGAGAAAGAAAAGTCCTCGGCGGCTATTGTAGGCCTTTTTGGGGAGGATTATCTGACAAAAGGGAGCCGGGTTTATACTATTTTTGGAAAAAAATATGGAAAAACACCCCTCATTGACCGCCGATTAAAGGGTAAAGTTTTTTATCTGATCAGTGGACATGGTGGCCCGGATGTTGGCGCCCAAGGTACACGAGCCGGAAACACCTTGTGTGAAGATGAGTATGCCTACGATGTAACCCTGCGTTTGCTGCGTCTTTTGCTAAGCCATGGGGCTACCGCTTACATGATTGTGCGTGACCCGAACGATGGCATCCGAGATGTTCCTTACCTACCTTGTGACAAAGATGAAGTAGTATGGGAAAAAAAAACGATCCCGGTACTGCAGCGGGAACGGCTGTTACAGCGAACCACCCTCATCAACCAAATCACCGAAAAGCACCTGCGGAATGGCGTAACCGATCAAACAATTGTTGAAATTCACGTAGATTCAAGAAGCCAGGACACCAAAACCGATGTTTTTTTTTATTACCGGCCTGATAGTGAGCCCAGTAAGAAACTGGCTTTGAAAATGCACCAAACATTCCAGCAGAAATACCAATTGCTACGCGGTCAGAGAGGATACAGCGGCAGTGTATCCTCCAGAAATCTATTGACCCTCAAAGAAACAATCGCACGAAAAGCCGTGTATATAGAACTCGCCAACATACAAAACAGTTGGGACCAACAGCGGCTGGTGGTTCAAAACAACCGGCAAGCCGTGGCAAATTGGCTTTTTCAAGGATTGAGCGGGAAATAACCGCTTCAAAACGCATCCCGAAACACTCATACATCATAGTTCAGAACAGGGGCCAGCCAGCGCTCAGCCTCCACAATAGGCATTCCCTTTCTTCGCGCATAATCTTCAACCTGATCTTTGCCAATTTGCCCGAGACCAAAATATTTTGACTCCGGATGGCTAAAGTACCAGCCGCTCACCGCAGCCGCAGGATACATAGCACAGCTTTCCGTCAGGGTTATACCGGCATTTTGCTCCGGACTCAACAACTGCCACAATGTGCGCTTTTCGGTATGTTCGGGACAAGCCGGGTAACCCGGTGCCGGACG